>DATIUR010000178.1:0-5865 GCA_035466675.1 Anaeromyxobacteraceae bacterium
CAACCCCGAGGCGTGGAAGTGGTACCACCGCGTCATCGGCAAGGGCCGCTGCCCCATCATGGACACCTGGTGGCAGACCGAGACCGGCATGTTCCAGATCACGCCGGTGCCGTCGCTGCCCCTCAAGCCCGGCTCGGGCGCGAGGCCCTTCTTCGGGCAGGACGCGGAGATCCTCGACGACGAGGGCAGGCCGGTCCCCGACGGCGAGGAGGGCTTCCTGGTCCTGAAGAAGCCCTGGCCGGCCATGGCCGCCACCATCTACCGGGACCCCGACCGCTACGTGAAGCAGTACTGGTCGAAGTACCCGGGAAAGTACATGGCGGGCGACTCGGCCAAGCGCGACAAGGACGGCTACTTCTGGGTCATCGGCCGGACCGACGACGTGATCAAGGTGTCCGGCTACCGGCTCGGCACCGCCGAGATCGAGAGCGCCCTGGTGTCTCACCCGGCGGTGGCCGAGGCGGCCGTGATCGGGCTCGCCCACGAGGAGAAGGGGCAGGCCATCCACTGCTACTGCCTGCTCCGGCAGGGCTTCAAGCCCTCGGACGAGCTGGCGGACGAGGTGAAGACCCACGTGGCGCAGCACCTCGGCCCGATCGTCCGGCCGGAGAAGGTGAACTTCGTCGAATCCCTCCCCAAGACCCGCTCCGGCAAGATCATGCGGCGGGTGCTCAAGGCGCGGGCCCAGGGCCTGCCCGAAGGCGACATCTCCACGCTGGAGGAGTGAGCGGCGGGCGGGCCGGCGGGACTTCCCCCGGGACCGCGAGAGCCCATTCGATCGATGCGGTCCGCCCTGCCCATCTGGAGGCGCCCCCGGGCGCAGCTCTGGGCCCTGGCGCTCCTCCTCTGGACGAGCGTCCTCGCGGTCGCGGTGGCGGCCTGGGACGTCCTCCTCCCCTTCGTCCTGGCGGCGCTGGCCGCCTACGTGATCGACCCCGTCATCGCCCGGCTGACGCGGCTGCGGGTGGCGCGGCGCCGGGTCCCGCGCTGGGGGGCGGTGGTGGTGGTGTACCTGGGCCTGGCCGGGCTCACCTGGCTCGCGGCGGTGTCGATCGTCCCCCAGGTCTACCGCGAGGCGATGCGGGCGCTCCTGCAGCTCCGGGACTTCCTCGCGTCGATCACCCCGGAGCGGATCGACGCCTGGGCGGCGTCGATCGACGCCTTCCTCCAGCGCTACGGGGTCCCCCTGGACGTGGGCCGCAACGGCGGCGGGAGCCACTTCACGGTGGACCTGGCGGCCGGGATCGCCGAGGCCATGCAGGAGACGAGCGCGGCCGTCCGGGCGCAGGTGCTGGACGTGGTGCAGCTCTCGCGTGCCGTGCTGGCCGGCACCTTCCGGATCCTCTTCTTCGCCGTGCTCCTCTTCATGCTGACCGCGTTCATCTCCATGGACGCCCCGCGGATCATCCGGTGGTTCGAGTCGATCGTCCCGGAGGCCTGGCGCCACGACTTCCGGCGCCTGCTCCACGGCATCGACGTGGGCCTGGCCGGGGTGGTTCGCGGCCAGATCACCATCATGATGGTGAACGGGCTCCTGACCCTGGCGGGCCTGCTCCTCCTGCGGGTCCCCTACGCCTTCGCCCTCTCCGCCCTGGCGACCGTCCTCTACGTCGTCCCGCTGTTCGGGACGATCCTCTCCTCGGTCCCCATCGTGCTGCTCGCCCTGGGCGCGGGCGGGCTCCCCCTCGGCCTCGCGGCCCTCGGCTGGATCCTGCTCATCCACGGGCTCGAGACCTACGTGCTGAACCCGAAGATCCTGGGGGACGCCTCCCGCATCCACCCGGTCCTGATCATCCTCGCCCTGGTGCTGGGCGAGCGCCTGTACGGGATCGCCGGCGCCCTGCTGGCGGTGCCGGTGGCGAGCGTTTTCGTGGCGATCTTCCGCTTCCTGCACCGAAGGCTCGCCGAGCTGGACGAGGCGGCCGCCGCGCCGGCCGCCGCGCCGGCCGTCCCCGCGGACCGGCCAGGGCCGGCCGAGAAGGAGAACCGTCCATGACAGCCGTCCGGACCCTCGCCGTCCTGCTCGCCCTCGCCCTCCCGTCCGCCGCCCGCCCCCAGGGGGGCGGGAAGGCCGACCCCAGGGCGCTCCGGGCGCTCGGCCTCTCGGTGGCGAAGCAGCTCGAGCCCTTCTCCCTCTCCGCGCCCGAGCTGGAGCAGGTCCTGAAGGGCATCCGGGACGGCGCCACCGGCAAGGCCTCCTACGACCCCGCCACCATGCAGGGGTCGATCGCCGAGCTCTACCGGGCCCGTTCGGCCGCCGCCGCCGACAGGGCGGCGGCCGCCGCCCGGAAGGCCGCCGGCGAGGCGAGCGCGGCCGGGGCGGCCCACCTCGAGCGGGCGGCCCGGGCCCCGGGCGCGCAGCGCACCCCCTCCGGCCTCGTCTTCGTGTCGCTGCGGGAGGGCAGCGGCCCCTCCCCGGCCGCGACCGACAAGGTGAAGGTCCACTACCGGGGCACGCTCACCGACGGGAAGGAGTTCGACAGCTCCTACGCCCGCGGCGAGCCGGCCGAGTTCCCCCTGAACGGCGTCGTCGCCTGCTGGACCGAGGGGCTCCAGAAGATGAAGGTCGGTGGCAAGGCCCGGCTCGTCTGCCCGGCGGCCATCGCCTACGGCGAGCGCGGCCGCCCGCCCGTCATCCCCGGCAACGCCGTCCTCACCTTCGAGGTGGAGCTGCTGGCGATCGCGAAGTGATCGCTCAGTGCCTCGGATCGGCGGCGGCCGGGCGCATCCGCATCGCCCCGGTGCACATCGACGACCAGAGGGCCCGCAGCGCGGTCAGCTCGGTCACGTCCTCGAGGGCGAGGACCACCAGCCCGGAGCCGGGCCCGGCGGGAGCCGCGCCCACGAGCAGCGGCACGGGCTCCGAGCCGCCCGCCACCGCCAGGTCGAGGACGATCCGCCGGCGCACCGCGGTGCTCGATCCGAGGGCGGCCGAGGCCGCGGCGCGCAGGGGGCAGGCGGCGCACCCGGCGGAGGCGCCGCATCCCCCGTCCGCGGCGAGGGCGCAGCCGAGGAGGTCCCCGGCGCGCGCACCCGGCCTGGGCGGCCCCACCAGGGTCCGGGCGGCGGCGTTCAGGTGCGCCACGTTGAGGTCGGCGTCGGCCACGAACGTGGCGGTCGGAAACGCGTCCAGGACGATCTCGGGCAGGCCGGCGTTCACGGACGAGAAGGTAGCCGGCCTCCCGCCGGCGGGGCATCCCCGGAGCCTTTGACCCCGGATCGCGTGACGGGGCGGAGGTGGCGTATCCTCCTTCCCCGGGAGGACCGCAACCATGGATCGCGACTACGCCGGGCTGCTCGCGCGGTATCGCACGGCGCTCCTCACCACGCGGGGCGAGGACGGCCACTTCCACTCCCGCCCCATGGCGATGCGGCAGCGCGTCCGGGGCGAGGAGATCTGGTTCGCGACCTCCATCGCCTCGAAGAAGGTCCAGGACCTCGAGCGCGACTCCCACTGCGCCCTGACCTTCTTCGATCCGCAGGGCGGGGACACGCTCTCGCTCTCCGGGACGGGCGAGGTGATGCGGGACCGCAAGCTGGTGCACGAGCTGTGGGACGGCTCCTGGCGCCGCTGGTTCCCGGAGGGACCCGACCAGAAGGACCTGGCCCTGGTCCGGGTCGTGCCCGAGCACGTGGAGCGGCACGACGGGGAGAGCGGGCGCACCGAGGTCCTCTTCTCGACGCCGCCGCGCGCGCGCTGAGACGCAGCTGCCGGCGGCCCACACGCGCCGCCGGGGTAGACGCTCTCCGGGTGAACCCGTACCCATGGCGTACCGCCGGGCACGGCCGGAGTCCTCCCTCGGACGTGGCATGCCGATGGCATTTCCACGCCTCGTGTACCCGGATCCGCTGACGCGTGGTCGAGGGAGTCGCCCGAACCGCGGGGTTCGCGCCGAGCGAAGGGCCCGATATCTGGCCGTCGGCTCGCCGGCTGGCTGTGGGCGCGTGTGGGCCGGCGCCGCCCGGAGCCCACGCGTCGAGGCGCACCCAGGGTGCGGGAGAGCGGGTCGAGCATGAGGAGCGTTCGTTACGTGGGAGCCGGAGCCTATCTCCCGTCGCGGGTCGTGAAGAACGACCGCCTCACCCGGGCCATCCCCGGCTGGCCGCCGGAGCGGATCGAGCAGCGGACCGGCATCGTGGAGCGGCGCTACCTCTGGGACTTCGACGCCGAGCGCGGGCTCGCCCTGGTGCCCCCGGACGACTCCGACGCCTGGCCTCGCGGCAACGTGGACATGGCCGAGGTGGCCCTCCGGCGCGCCCTCGACGTGGCGGGGTTGCCCCCCTCCGACCTCGACGCCCTCTACCTCGTCACCAGCACCCCCGATCGCGTCAACTTCTGCTGGGACGCGGTGCAGCTCCACAAGCGGCTCGGCATGAGATCGGACGCCACCGCGCTGGTGGTGGACAGCGGCTGCGGGGGCGCCCTCTACCTGGCCGACCTGGCGCGCAAGCTCATCCTCTCCGGGCAGGCGCGCACGGTCGCCATCGCGGCCTCCACCCTGGCCTCGCCCTACCTTCACCGGGAGACGTTCACGACGCCCATGCCGGGGAACGAGAAGGTGAACGCCTTCCTCTCCTTCTACCTCTTCGGCGACGGGGCGGGCGCGCTCATCCTGCGCGGCGACGACGCCCCGGACACCGGCGTGCTCGCCTCGGTGGCGGGCACCGACCACCCCGAGCTGGTGGTCCACACCGGCGGCGGGGCGCAGAACCCGCCCAGCCGCGCCACGCCCGCCGACAACGCCTGGTTCGTCGACGGCGTCACGGTGGCCCGCGCCTACCCGGAGTACATGGGCCGCGCCCTGGGCGGGCTGCGGGCGGCCCGCCCGGACCTCGTGGGCGAGGTGTCGCGCTACTACCTCCACCAGGCCAACAAGTTCGTCCTGCTCAAGTTCGTGGAGGAGGCGCGCGTCCCGGCCGACCGCGTCCCCCTCAACGTCCACAAGTACGGCAACACCTCGGCGGCCAGCACGCTGCTCCTCTTCGCCGAGGACCTGGAGCAGGGGAACGTGAAGCTCGGCTCCGGCGACCTGGTGCTCTTCGCCGCCGTGGGCGCCGGCGTGCACTACGGCGGCCAGCTCGTCCGCGTCTGACCCGCAGCCCGGAGAAGGAGGACCCCATGACCCGTCTCGCAGCCGCCGTCCTTGCCGCGCTCGCCCTCGCGCCCCTGCCCGCCGCCGCGGGCGAGGTCGTGATCCTGCTCCAGACCCAGGAGACGACCGACGTCACTCCCGTCTGCCCGGAGGGCGACAACATCCGCCTGGGCGCCTACGTCTACGCCCCGCGCACCCGCGCCGACAGCGGCGCGGTGGTGAGGGATCTCGGCCCGCCCATCGGCATCGTCAACGGCTGCGGCCGCTTCGGCAGGGAGAACTTCGTGCCCTACACCCCGGCGCCGTTCTCCATGAGGTTCGAGCTCCCCATGGGGACCGTCCATGCCAGCGGCCAGTGCGTGGCGACGAGCCTCTCCTTCCCCGTTCCCGGGTCGCCCGCCCCCCTCCTCCTCGTCGGCTGCGCGCTCGACGTGACCCCGGATCCTGCGCTGGGCGTCACCCGGGGGAGCGCCACCAGCTCGAGCGTCTTCCTCCCCTATCCCATCCCCGGCTACGACACCGGCTCCTACTGGACGCTGCACCTCTACACGGCGGACGCCGCCTCGCAGTAGGGGAGGCCGCGGCCGCCCCGCGATGCGACGAGGGGCCCGCTCCGGCGGGCCCCTTCCGCCCGGGCGCCGCCCGGGCTACCGCTCGACGGCCCGCTTCAGGCCGGAGGCGAGGTCGTTCAGCGCCTTGGCCTCGGAGGCCACCGACTGCGTGGAGGACATGGTCTCCTGGGTGGCGAGGTAGATCTCGTTCATCGCCTTCA
>DATIUR010000179.1:0-1904 GCA_035466675.1 Anaeromyxobacteraceae bacterium
CCCCACCGCCGGCCGAGCAGCCTCCGCGCTGGCGGATCGGCGCCTCGGCAGGGGCCGGCTGGGCATTCGGCGTCCAGTACTTCGTGGCGGGCGCCTCCCTCGGCTACCGCGCGGTCGGCGGCCTCGAGCTCGGCCTCGACGCGATGGGCTGGTTCGGCGAGACGCCCTCCATCCTCAAGGTCTCCCCGCGCCTCACCTACGTCGTGACGGCGGGAAACCTGACGCCCTACGCCGGCGTCTACTACGCCCGCTGGATGCTCGGGAGCGGCTACTCGGACGCCGACGCGGTGGGCGGTCGGGTCGGCGTCTTCCAGTACGCGGGCCGCGGCGGCGGCTTCGGCGTGGGCGTCGCCTTCGAGCGGCTGCTCGACTGCTCGGGCGAGTGCGACTCCTGGTCGCCCGAGCTCCTGGCCGCCTTCTCGTTCTAGCCGGTCCTCGCCCGCGGGGCAGGAGGAGGCCGAGTTTGCCCGAGCGGCTCGAGCGTTTCGTCCGGGAGCGGACGGTGATCGCGCCCGTTCCGCTCGTTTCGGAGATCGCGCTCCACCAGGCCACCGAGCTCTCCCCGCTCTGGCTCGCCACCGCGCGCGAGATGGAGGGGTGGGATCCGTCGCCCTACTGGGCCTTCCCGTGGGCGGGCGGACAGGCCCTGGCCCGCCACCTGCTCGACCACCCCGAGATCGTCCGGGGGCGCGCCGTCTTCGACTTCGCCTCCGGCTCCGGTCTCGTCGCCATCGCAGCCGCCCGGGCGGGCGCGTCGCGGGCCGTGGCCGCCGACCTCGATCCGTTCTGCGCCGCGGCGGTCCGCCTCAACGCGGCGCTCAACGCCGCTTCGGTGGAGTTCCGCGCCGGGGACCCCATCGGCGACCCGCTCCCCGGGTTCGAGGTGGTGCTGGCGGGCGACGTGTTCTACGAGCGGCCTCTGGCGGAGCGGGCCCTGGCCTGGTTCCAGATCCTGGCGCGCAGCGGCGCGCGCGTGCTGGTGGGCGATCCGGGGCGGATCTACTCCCCGCTGGAGGGACTGGTCGAGCTGGCCGTCCACGACGTGCCCACCACGCCGGAGATCGAGGCCCTGCCCGTGCTCCGCACGCGCGTGTTCGAGGTGGTGGTGTGACCGGGAGGCCGGGCGGCGTGCCGATCGTCGCCCTCGCCTGCGGGCACGTCACCCTCGACCGGATGGAGGGGAGGCTCGCACCGGGCGGCTCGGTCTACTACGCCGCCAACGCCTACCGCGCGCTCGGCGCGCGCGCGCGCGCCTTCACCGCCGCCGGGCCCGACTTCCCGGCAGCGGCGCTGGCGGGCATCGAGTCGCTCGCCCTCCCGGCCCGGGAGACCACGCGCTTCGTGAACGCCTACCTCCCCGGCGGGCGCCGGGTGCAGCGCGTGGAGGCGGCGGCTCCCCCGCTCGATCCGTCCGGCCTGCCCCCGGCCTGGAGGGAGGCGGACGTGCTGCACCTCGCCCCGGTCCTGGGGGAGGTTCGCCCGCGCGATCTCGTGCCGCTCGTCCGCGCGCGCGTGGTGGGGCTCTCCGTCCAGGGGCTGGTCCGCGCCGTGGCGGCGGACGGGGAGGTGCGCCAGCCGCGCTGGGAGGCGGGCCCGGGCGATCTCGAGGGCGTCGGCGCCGCGCTGCTCGGCGAGGACGACCTGGTCGGGCAGGGCGACCTCGTGGCCCGCCTGGTCCGGGCGGTGCCCGTGGTGGTGGTCACGCACGGCGCGCGCGGCTGCGAGGTCTTCTCGGGCGGCCGGAGGCAGCGCGTGGGCGTCCACGCGACCCGGGAGGTCGATCCCACGGGCGCCGGGGACGTCTTCGCGGCGGGGTTCCTTCTCGGGCTCGCGCGCGGGATGGCGCCGGTCGAGGCGGCCCGGCTGGGCGCGGGCGCGGCGTCCGTCATCGTGGAGGCTCCGGC
>DATIUR010000180.1:0-4171 GCA_035466675.1 Anaeromyxobacteraceae bacterium
GGACCGAGCTCTCGTTCGACCCCATCCGGACCCCCGCCCCGGACCGGGTCCGCTCCGGGCAGCGCCTCGTCACCCTCGATGCCCTCGTCCGGTTCTCGGAGCGGCTCTTCGCCGCGACGGACGTCCCGCGACTCCTCGACGAGCTCCTCGACGCCCTCCTCGACGTGACCCAGGCCGACAAGGGCTTCCTCATCCTCCTCGAGGACGGCGAGATGAGCGTCCGCGCCGCCCGGAACGTCGCCCGCGAGACGATCGAGGGGGCCCTCGAGCGCGTCTCCGACTCCATCGTCCAGCGGGTGGTCCAGACGCGGCGGCCGCTCGTCGTCGCGGACGCGCTCCACGACGCGGAGTGGTCCGGCTCCTCGTCCGTCGTGAACCTGAAGCTCTGCTCGGTGATGTGCGCCCCGCTCATGCAGAAGGGGGACGTGTCCGGCGTCATCTACCTCGGCAACGACGACGTGGTCTCCCTGTTCGACGACCGCGCCCTGGAGGCCCTGACCGTCTTCGCCGCCCAGGCCTCGCTCCTGGTGGAGAACGCCCTCCTGCTCGACTCCCTGCGGCGGGAGAACGTGGCCCTGCGCGAGGCGGCCGCCTCCCGGCAGTACGGCGATCTCATCGGCTCCGGCGCCGCCATGCGTGAGGTCTACCGGCGCATCGAGAAGGTGGCCGGCACCGACGTGAGCGTGCTCGTCACCGGCGAGACCGGGACCGGCAAGGAGCTGGTGGCGCGGGAGATCCACCGGCGGTCCCCTCGCACGGCGGGGCCGTTCGTGGCCGTCAACTGCGGGGCCATCCCCGAGAACCTGCTCGAGAGCGAACTGTTCGGCCACGTGAAGGGCTCCTTCACCGGGGCCATCGCCACCCGGATGGGCAAGTTCCAGGCGGCGAACGGGGGCACGCTCTTCCTGGACGAGATCGGCGACATGCCGCCGAGCCTCCAGGTGAAGCTCCTCCGGGCCCTCCAGGATCGGGCGATCACCAAGGTGGGCGACACGAGGCCCGAGCCGGTGGACATCCGGGTGGTGGCCGCCACCAACCGGGTCCTCGAGGCGGAGATCCAGAAGGGCGCCTTCCGGGAGGACCTCTACTACCGGCTGAACGTGGTCTCCATCCACCTGCCGCCCCTGCGCGAGCGGGGCGACGACGTGGCCGTCATCGCCAAGTACCTCCTCCAGAAGCAGGCCCGCGAGTACGGCGCCCGCGTCCGCGGCTTCACGCCCGCGGCGGTGGTGGCCATGCGCAAGTACGCCTGGCCCGGGAACGTCCGGGAGCTGGAGAACCGCGTGAAGAAGGCGGCGGTGCTGGCCGACCGGGCGCTCGTCACCGCCGAGGACCTCGACCTGAGGCCCGAGAACCTGGAGCCCATCCTGCCGCTGGCGCAGGCCAAGGAGGAGTTCCAGAAGCGGTACATCAACGAGGTGCTGGAGCGGAACGCAGGCAACCGGACCAAGACCGCCAAGGACCTGGGCGTCGACCCGCGAACCATCTTCCGTCACCTCGAGGCGGAGCGGCGGGCGCGCGGGGAGCCGGCGGGCGAGGAGGAGGTGGAGGCGTGAATCCCCACGGCCGCATCGGCCTGCTCGGCGCGCTGCTCGCCCTGGCCGGCTGTCCCCTCCCCCAGCCGGTGGCCCAGTACCCGGACACCGGGACCATCCCGTCACCCCGGATCAAGATCGCCGACGTGACGCCGATCGAGACGTTCATCGACGTGGACCCGACCGTCTGCGTCGACCCGATCTTCACGCTCTCGGCGAGCCTCGTGGACGACAACACCACCGAGGCGGTGGATGCACGCTGGTTCGTGGACTACGACCCGGCCGACGGGTTCCGGCAGCGGCCGGTGGCGGAGGAGCGCATCGAGCCTCCCCCGCCGGGAACGCCCGACCCGCGCCTCCGGGCCGTCGCCGCCCTCCCGTTCCAGGCCTATCTCTTCGCACCTCACGACGAGGGCGTCGTGCGCGTGGTCGAGCTGGTGGTCTCGAACAGCTTCGCCGCCGAGCCCGTCCCCGCGCCCCCGGGCTGGCTGGCCTACCGGACGCCCACCCCCGACTTCGAGACCCAGCTCTTCCGCTGGGTGTTCCGCTACCGCGCGGGCGGCGCCTGCGCCTACCCCTGACGGCCGCCGATCCCCGCGCCGCGCGGGCGCTACCGGTCCGCGCTCGCCCGGGCGGCGTCGAGCGCCTCCGCCGCGGCCCGGGCCAGGTCGGCCTCCTCCTGGGCGAAGCGGTTCACCTGGGCGCGGTAAGCCCGGTGGACCGCGAGGATCGCGTCGCGGGCCCGGGCCACCTGACCGTGGCCGGGGAAGCCCTCCGGGGCGGGGTCGGAGCGGTCGAGCAGGCACCGCTCGGAGAGGTCGTCCACCCGCCGCTCCCAGTCCTTCGACCAGGCGTCCCAGCGGGCCACCGCGTCCGGCGCCCCGATCTCCATGCCGAGCCGCCAGGAGCGGACGTTCTGCTCGCGGTTGAGGGCCTCGAGCTCCCTCACGCACACCCGCAGCGCGGCGCGCGTCGGGAGCGTGGCGGCCGCGGGGGTGCGGTTCGGGCCCCGCAGGTGGCGGACGATGCTGGCGATGGTCACGCCGCTCGAGACCGCGATGAGCGCGAAGTAGAAGATCCAGAGCGCGATCCGGTAGGGGCGGTAGCGTGGGTCCCGGGCCACGCGACGGACTGTGCCATCGGGGTGGGCCGCCCGTCCACGGGTTCGTACCTGGATCGCGGGTCATCCGTTGGCGGTGGGTACCGGGAGCCGCCGGGTTCGGCGCCGGTGACGCTCAGCGGCCGTCCGACAGCATCTCCAGGAACGTGCAGGGCCGCCGCACCACCATGGCGCGGAGGCACCGCAGGTACACGCCCGGACCGAAGAGGCGGAGGATGGTGACGGAGTGGAGCAGCACGTCCCGACCGGTGATGGAGCCTTGCACGCCCCCCGGTGATGCATTCCGGATGCCGCCTACCTCCGCCCCACCCGGCGCTCCAGCTCGGCGAGCGGAACCTCGAAGACGACCGGCCGCCCGTGCGGGCAGCGCGCCTTGAAGTCCACCGCGTCGAGCCCGTCGAGCAGCGCCCGCGCCTCCTCGGCCGAGACCTCCTGGCCGGCGCGCACCGCGGCATGGCAGGCCATGGTGGCGAGGAGGTCGTGCAGCGCGTCCTCCACGGCGCTCTCGCGCTCGACCTCGGCCAGCTGCTGGGCCAGGTCGCCGAGGAGGGCCGGGAGGTCCGCGCCGCCGAGGGCCGCGGGCGCTCCCTTGACCGCGAAGCTGTCGCCGCCGAACGGCTCCACGTCGAGGCCGAGCCGCCGGACCTCGGCCAGGCCCGCCTCGAGGGCGCGGGCCGCCGCCGGCGGGAGCGGCACCACCTGGGGAAGGAGGAAGGGCTGCACCGCCACCGCCCGCGCCCGGAAGGCCTCGCGCAGGCGGTGGAAGAGCATGCGCTCGTGGCTGGCGTGCTGGTCCACCACCACCAGGGCGCCGCCGGGCGCCTCGCAGACGAGGTAGGTGCGGGCGTGCTGTCCCACGTAGCGCAGCGAGGCGAAGTAGCCGGGCGGCCGCCGCGCGGCGAGCTCGCCCTCGGCTGCCGGCCCAGGGAACGGGAGCGCCGCGAAGGGCCCCGCCGGGAGCGGGTGGACCGCCCCGCTCCCCTCGGGCGGGCGGGCGGCCCAGGCGAGGACGCCGGCCGCCTCCTCGGCGGCCAGCGAGGCCCCGCCCCCGGCCTCGCCGCGCCCGAGCCAGGGCGCGCCCCGCAGGGCCGATCCGACCGCCCCGTGCAGCGCGTCGTACGCCTCGCGCGCGTCGGCGAAGCGGACCTCCAGCTTCTGCGGGTGCACGTTCACGTCCACCCGCGCGGGGGGCAGGTCCACGAACAGCACGCCGGCGGGGAACCTGCCTCCGGGGAGCGTCCCGGCGTACGCGCGGAGGACCGCGTGGGCGGCGCCCCGGTCGCGCACGTACCGCCCGTTGACGAAGAGGTAGAGGCCGCGGCCGGTCGCCTCGGAGCGGTCGGGCGAGGAGACGAGGCCGTGGACGCGGACCTGCCCTCTTCCCCCCTCCACCGGCACGAGGTGCCGGACGGCCTCGCGGCCGATGGCGTGGACGGCGCGGTCGAGCAGCGCCTCCCCCGCCCGCGCCCCGAGCACGAGCCGGCCGCCGGAGCGGAGGGTGAAGCCGACGTCGGCA
>DATIUR010000181.1:0-10931 GCA_035466675.1 Anaeromyxobacteraceae bacterium
AGAAGGAGCGGCCCGAGGTCTGGGACATCCTGGACGAGGTGATCCGCGAGCACCCCGTGCTCCTGAACCGCGCCCCGACGCTGCACCGGCTGGGCATCCAGGCCTTCGAGCCGGTCCTCATCGAGGGCAAGGCCATCCAGCTCCACCCGCTCGTCTGCACCGCCTTCAACGCCGACTTCGACGGCGACCAGATGGCGGTCCACGTGCCGCTCTCCATCGAGGCACAGATGGAGGCCCGCGTGCTCATGATGAGCACGAACAACATCCTCTCCCCGGCGCACGGCAAGCCCATCATCGTGCCGAGCCAGGACATCGTGCTGGGCATCTACTACATGACCCGCGAGCGCGCCTTCGCCCGCGGGGAGGGGAAGGTCTTCGCCAGCCCGGAGGAGGTCCGCGCCGCCTACGACCAGGGCGAGGTGGACCTGCAGGCCAAGGTCTGGGTGCGCATGGAGGGCAAGCGCGTCGAGACCACGGTCGGGCGCGTCCTGCTCTACGACATCGTCCCGAAGCGCCTCTCCTTCGAGGCGGTCAACAAGGTGATGGACAAGAAGCAGCTCCAGAACCTGATCGACCTCACCTACCGCCTCTGCGGCGAGAAGGAGACGGTGCTGCTGGCGGACCGCATCCGCACCATGGGGTACGGGAACGCCACCCGGGCCGGCATCTCCATCGCCCTCGAGAACATGGTGATCCCGCAGCGGAAGCAGGAGCTGCTGGACCGCGCCATGCGCGAGGTGGACGACATCCACAACCAGTACACGGAAGGCCTCATCACCCTGGGCGAGCGCTACAACAAGGTCATCGACATCTGGGCGCAGGTCACCGAGGAGGTGGCCCAGGAGATGATGGTGGAGATCGGGTCGGAGAAGGCGGTGGCCGGAGGGGCCGGGAAGGAGGAGCGCAAGCAGCCCTCCTTCAACCCCATCTACATCATGGCCGACTCCGGGGCCCGCGGCTCCGCCCAGCAGATCCGGCAGCTGGCCGGCATGCGCGGCCTCATGGCCAAGCCGTCCGGCGAGATCATCGAGACCCCCATCACCGCCAACTTCCGGGAGGGCCTGAACGTCCTCCAGTACTTCATCTCCACCCACGGCGCCCGCAAGGGCCTGGCCGACACGGCCCTCAAGACCGCCAACTCCGGCTACCTGACCCGCCGCCTGGTGGACGTGGCCCAGGACGCCATCATCACCGAGTACGACTGCGGGGCCATGGACGGGATCGAGATGGGCGCCCTGGTGGAGGGCGGCGAGATCATCGAGCCCATGGGCGAGCGCATCCTCGGCCGCGTGGCGCTCGACGACATCGTCGACCCCTTCGCCGAGACCACCCTGGTCCAGGCCAACGAGGAGATCGACGAGAACAAGGTCAAGCTCATCGAGAACGCCGGCATCGACAAGGTGAAGATCCGGTCGGTGCTCACCTGCCAGGCCCGGCGCGGCATCTGCGTCGAGTGCTACGGCCGCGACCTGGCGCGCGGGCGGAAGGTGAGCGTGGGCGAGGCGGTCGGCGTCATCGCCGCGCAGTCCATCGGCGAGCCCGGCACGCAGCTCACCATGCGCACGTTCCACATCGGCGGCGCGGCCTCGCGGCGGGCGGAGCAGTCCACCCTGGAGAACCGCAACCAGGGCCTGATCCGGTTCCACAACGTGGCGGTGGCGAAGAAGCGCGACGGCACGCTCATCGTGATGAACCGGAACGGCGAGCTGGCCGTGACCGACGAGCAGGGTCGCGAGCGGGAGCGGTACGGCCTGGTGTACGGCGCCAAGCTGCTCGTCCGCGAGGGGCAGAAGGTCGATCCGAACACGCTGCTGGCCGAGTGGGATCCGTACTCGATGCCGATCATCACCGAGGTGGCCGGCCGCGTGAAGTTCGGCGACCTGGTGGACGGCGTCACCTACTCCGAGCAGGTGGACGAGATCACCGGCCTCGCCCGCAAGGCCGTCATCGCGTCGAAGGATCCGGACGCGCGGCCGCGCCTGTCGATCAAGGACGAGGAGGGCAAGACCCGCAAGCTCGCCAACTCCGAGGCGGACGCCCGGTACATGCTGCCGGAGGGCGCCATCCTGGTGGTGGGCGAGGGCGACGAGGTGGACGCCGGCGAGGTGCTCGCCAAGATGCCGCGCGAGACCACCAAGACCAAGGACATCACCGGAGGCCTCCCGCGCGTGGCCGAGCTCTTCGAGGCCCGCAAGCCCAAGGAGCACGCGGTCATCTCGGAGATCGACGGGGTGGTGGCGTTCGGCAAGGACACCAAGGGCAAGCGCAAGGTGGTCATCACGCCCGAGGTGGACGGGAAGCTCCGGCCCGACCTGTCGAAGGAGTACCTGATCGGGAAGGGCAAGCACATCTCGGTGCACACCGGCGACCGGGTGCGGGCCGGCGAGCCCCTCATGGACGGCGCCGCCAACCCGCACGACATCCTCCGGGTGCTCGGCGAGAAGGAGCTGGCGCGCTGGCTGGTGGACGAGGTGCAGGAGGTCTACCGGCTGCAGGGCGTGAAGATCAACGACAAGCACATCGAGGTGATCGTCCGCCAGATGCTCCGGCGCGTGCGGGTCGCCGACGTGGGCGACACGAGCTTCCTCTCCGACGAGCAGGTGGAGAAGTGGGTGTTCGAGGAGGAGAACGAGAAGGTCCGGAACGGCGGAGGCCGCGAGGCCGTGGCCGAGCCGCTCCTGCTCGGGATCACCAAGGCCTCGCTCTCCACCGAGTCCTTCATCTCGGCCTCGTCCTTCCAGGAGACGACGAAGGTCCTCACCGAGGCGGCCATCAGCGGGAAGGTCGACTACCTGCGCGGCCTCAAGGAGAACGTGATCATGGGCCGGCTCATCCCGGCCGGCACGGGCCTCCCCGCCTACAAGCACCTCGACATCGAGGTCGAGACGCCGGTGGATGCCGTGGAGGAGGCGGAGGAAGCGCTGGCCGTCGCCGCGGCCGACGAGTAGGCGTCCGATCGAGGCATCGAACGGTCCGGTCCCTGATGGGGCTGGACCGTTCCGTCTTTCGGCGTCGTCACGCGTCTATCCTGCCGATCCCAGGGGCCTTCTCCGGTCCCGCCCAGACGCCTGGCTTCCGGGGCGCGGGGAAGGGGCTTGATCGATCGCAAGTTGCGCTGTTTACAGTGGCGCGAGGAAGCCGGGTGCGAAGGGGAACGCCCATGTCGCAGTTCCCAGGCGCAGCAGGGCGCGGCTGGATGGGGCAGGGCCGGGCCAGAAGCGCAAACCGCCCTGCTGACGCGAGGATGGGTGCGATAGTTGACTTGACCGGTCGATTTTCGTAACCTGACGTTACGTAACCTACCTGGTTCCCTTCCCCAAGGATGATGGACGGAGATCAAGCATGAGGACGGCCACCAGCCAGCGAAGCAGCAGGGAGTTCGAGGAGCTCGCTCCGTACCTCAAGTCGGTCCGCGACTTCCCTCCGCTCTCGCGCGAGGACGAGCACGCGCTCGCCGTGCGCGCGCGCAAGGGGGAGGTCTCCGCCAAGCAGAAGCTGGTGCGGCACAACCTCGCGTTCGTGGTGGCGATCGCCCGCAAGCAGCGCCGCGGGACGGTGCGGCTCGACGACCTCATCCAGGAGGGAAACGTCGGCCTGATGCGGGCGGTGGAGAAGTTCGACCCGCACGCCGGCACCAGGTTCTCGACCTATGCGGTGTGGTGGATACGCGCCTACATCGGCAAGTACCTCAAGGAGGCGCGCAGCACCGTGCGGCCGCAGAGCGGCACCGTGGCCCAGCCCGATCTGTCCCTCGACAGCGCCATCGACGAGGAGGGCGACGCGACGCACCTCGAGCGCATCGAGGACGACGGCCCGGGCCCGGAGGACACCTACCTCCAGTCCGAGGGTGACGGAGAGGTCCGCGAGGCGCTCGGCAAGGTGCGCAAGCGCATCGGCGAGCTGGGGTGGGACATCGTCCACAACCGGCTCGAGCAGGACCAGCCCCGGACGCTCGAGGAGATCGGCAAGCGCTGGGGCGTATCGCGCGAGCGCGTGCGCCAGGTGGAGCTGAAGACGAAGCAGTTCCTCTCCCGGTACCTCGTGCCGGTGGAGCGCGACGCCGCGTAGGATCCGCCGGGCGGGCCGGGCCCCGGACCCGGTCCGCGCGGCGAACGGCGGAGGGCGGCCCGTCTCGCGCGAAGAGGGCGCGGAGAAGGCGGTACGGGGCGTGCAGCGCCGCCCGCCATGGCCGCCGTCCTGAAGCGGAGCACGCCCGGATCCGGACGCTGGATCCCGGCGGTGGCCCACGAGGCCGCCCGCCGCGCCGCCGCCCTGCTGGAGCGGGCGGAGGCGGAGGCGGCGACCCTGCGGGCACGCGCCGAGGCCGAAGGCGAGGAGGCCCGCGCGGAGGCGCGGGAGGCGGGGCGCAGGGAGGGTCTGGCCGCGGCGGGTGCGGCGCTGGCCGGGGCGGCCCTCGAGCGCGAGCGCATCCTCGCCGCCGCGGAGCGGGAGGTGGTGGCGCTCGCCATCGAGGTGGCGCGGAAGATCCTGGGCCGGGAGCTGGCCACGGACCCCGCCGCCGCGCTCCACCTGGCGGCGGCCGCGCTCCGGAATGCACGCGGCAGGCGGCAGGCGACCCTCCGGGTCCATCCCTCGGATGCCCCGGCGATCCGGGAGGGCGAGGCCCGGCTGTCGCCCCTCGTCCCGGTCGCGCCGGGCCTCGCGGTCGAGGAGGATCCGGGCCTGTCTCCGGGAGACGTGGTGGTGGAGACGGAGGCCGGTCGCATCGACGCCCGGATCGAGACCCAGCTCGAGTCCCTCCGCCTGGCCCTGGAGGAGTCCATCCGGTGAGCCTCGACCCCCTCCGCCTGCGCGAGGCCATCGCCGGCGCGCGGCCCGCCCGGGCGACCGGACGCGTGGTCCACCTCACCGGCCTCGTCGTCGAGGCGGTGCTGGCCGGCGCGCGCCACGGGGAGGTGGTGGCCATCGACGCCTCCGATCGCCAGCCCCTCCTGGCCGAGGTGGTGGGCCTGCGCGACGAGCGCGCCGTCCTCCTCCCGCTCGGCGAGACGACCGGACTCGCGGTGGGTGCCGACGTGCTGCCCACGGGGCAGCCCTTCTCCATCCAGGCCGGGGAGGGACTGCTCGGTCGGGTCCTCGACGGGCTGGGCAGGCCCATCGACGGCCGCCCGCTCCCGGAGGGTCTCGAGCGATGGGTGGTCGAGCGGCCGGCGCCGCACCCGCTCGCGCGCCGCCGGGTGACCGTGCCGCTGCCGGTCGGCGTGCGCGCCATCGACGGGCTCCTCACGGTGGGAGAAGGGCAGCGCCTGGGGCTGTTCGCGGGCCCCGGGGTCGGAAAGTCGTCCCTGCTCGGGCAGATGGCCCGCGGGGCGCGGGCCGACCTCTCCGTCATCTGCCTGGTGGGCGAGCGCGGGCGCGAGGTGCGCGACTTCCTGGAGGAGTCGCTCGGGCCCGAGGGCCTCTCGCGGAGCGTGGTCGTGGTGGCCACGAGCGACGCGCCCCCGCTGGTCCGGATCAAGGCTGCCTCGGTGGCCACCGCCGTGGCCGAGTGGTTCGCGGAGAGGGGCGGTCGGGTGCTCTTCCTGCTCGACAGCCTGACGCGCCTGGCCCGCGCGCAGCGCGAGGCGGGTCTGGCGGCGGGAGAGCTCCCGGCCCGGCACGGATACCCGCCCAGCGTCTTCCAGCTGCTGCCGCGGCTCCTGGAGCGGACCGGGAACCGGGAGCGAGGGGGGATCACCGCCTTCTACACGGTCCTGGTGGCGGGCGGGGACCTGGACGAGCCGATCGCGGACGAGGCGAGGGGCATCCTGGACGGCCACGTGGTGCTCGACCGCCAGCTGGCCGAGCGGGGGCGCTTCCCGGCCGTCGACGTCCTGCGCAGCCTGTCGCGGGTCATGCCGGCCGTGACGGACGAAGCCCACCGGGCCGCCGCCGCGCGGGCGCGGGAGCTCCTCGGCGCCTACGAGCGGCAGCGGGACCTGATCGCGCTCGGTGCCTACCGGCGCGGCGCGGACCCCGCCGTCGACGAAGCCATCGAGCGGATGGACGCTCTCGAGGCCTTCCTGCGGCAGGGCCCGGGAGAAGGGGAGCCCTTCGCCCGCACGGTGGAACGCCTGGCGGAGGTGGTCTCCTGACGGTGTACCGGCTCCAGGCCCTGCTCGAACTGCGCGCCGCGGAGGTGCGCGCCGCGCGGGGACGCCTCGCCGGGGCCCTGGCGGACCTTGCCCGTGCCGGCGCCGCCCGGGACGAGGCGGCCGCCGCGTTCGACCAGGCGGCGGCGCGGCGTCGGGTGCAGGAGCGTCTCGGTCCCCGGGGAGTCGCCCCGGCCGCCGAGCTGGCGGCGCGCGCCCGCCACCTGGAGTCGCTCCGCCTGGCCGAGGATCGGCTCGCCGCGGCGCTGGGAGCCCGGGAGGCCGAGCGTGCCGTCGTCGAGAGGAGGCTGCCCGCCCTTCGCGGGTCGGTCGCCGAGGCCCGGGGCGGGCTCAGCGCGATGGAGAGGCATCGCGAGACGTGGGAGGCGGATCGGCGGCGCGCGCGGGAGAGACGCGAGGACGCGGCCCTGGACGAGGTCGCCGCCTCCCGCGCGGCCGCGCCGGTCAGCGGGCGGCCAGGGAGACCGTCGCGCTGCCTTCCCGGCACTCGATGGTGACGCGCCCGGGCCGGAAGTCCTTGGGGGCGCGCTGGCCGTCCTTCTCGAACTGCGCCACCGACACCACCATCTCGTCGCCCGGGCGGATCGTCCTCCGGTCCAGGCGCCACCCGCCCTCGAGCGTGACCGTCACGTCGGTCCACATCCCGTCCGACTCGTTGCGGAGCAGCAGCTGGTTTCCCAGGAAGGACTCGGCCAGCTTGACCTCGGCGTCGAGATCGTTGGTCGGGCCGGAGGAGGGGCAGGCGATCCACAGGCTCGCCAGGGTGAGGACCGTGAAGGAGGCGATCACCGCGGCGCGCATCCGCACGTAGCGGTTCGACCTCCGGTACCCCTCGGAGAGGTCCTGGGCCAGATCCCTGGCGAAGTCCCTGGCCGCGCCGGCGGCCCTCTGGGCGCTCGGGGCGAGATCCTTCGCCATCTCCTTCACCCGCTGGGCCGCGGGTGCCATCTCCCTGGCGATGTCCCTGGCCGCGTCGCGGACCCGCTGGGCGGCGGGGGCGGGCGCCGGGGGCGCAGGGGGAGGCCGCGCCGGGGCGCCGGTGGGCAGCACGTCGCGCGCGTACTCCTTCGCGACGTCCTGGATGCGCTTCGGCGGCGCGTGGCGGGGTGGGTCGGCCATCGGCGACCGAGCCTACCGCCGCCGGCGGAGGAGCCACAAGGATCCGGCCTCCCCCACGCGCGCCTACACGCGGGCCGCGCCGGCTTCCGGGGGGGCGTCCGGAGGGGGGCGGGAGGCTCCCTCGCCGCCCGGCGGCGCCGCCGTCTCCTCCTCGTCGCCGCCGAGGCCCCCGATCTCGCGGTGGAGCTCGATGATGCGGCGGCGCACCGTGCGCAAGAGGTCCGTCCGGTCGGCGGCCTGGCCCGGATCGAAGGGCTCCCCGACGGCCATGCGGATCTTCCCGGGGCGCACCGAGAGCACCTTCTTCGGCGTGATCCGGCCGGAGCCCGAGATGGCGATGGGCACCACCGGGACGCCCGCCTCCATGGCGAGCGCGAAGGGGCCCTTCTTGAAGGGGTGGATGCGCCCGTCGAGCGACCGCGTCCCCTCCGGGAAGACGATGAGCGAGGTGCCCGACCGGACGGCCTCGGCGGCCCGGTGCAGCGAGGAGACCGCGCGGGCGCGCCGATGCCGGTCCACCGGGACGTGTCCGCCCAGGCGCAAGTACCAGCCGAAGACCGGGATCCGGAACAGCTCCTCCTTGGCGACGAACCGGACCCCCGCCGGCAGGACCCGGAAGAGCGCCCAGATGTCGAGGGCGCTCTCGTGGTTCGAGGCGTAGATGGCCGGGCCGGGGGGAAGCGGGCGGGAGCGCCCCTGCTCGATCCGGACCCCGGCGAGCCACAGGCAGGAGCGGGACCAGGCCTTGCGCGCGAGCCAGATGGGGAGCTCGCCCGATCCGGTCACGATCATCACCGGGAGGCTGAGGAAGAAGAAGAAGGCCATCGACAGCGCGGCGTAGACGGCGACGGCGATTCCCCGGACCCGGTCCATGATCGGCTGCCCTTATACCGCCGGTTCGCGCCGGACGGTACGGCGGCGCGGGCCGCTCCGCGCTAGGATCGCCGGATGAGCAGGCAGGCCGTGACGGTGCGTCCCCCCGTGCTCGTGGAAGGACGGGAGGCGCTCGACCATCTCGTGGGGCTCCTCCGGTCCGAGCCGGCCGTGGCGATCGACAGCGAGTCGAACAGCTTCCACGCCTACCGGGAGCGGGTCTGCCTCCTGCAGATCTCGACGCGCGGCGGGGACTGGGTGGTCGACCCGCTCGCGGTGGACGTGCGCCCGCTCGGGGAGGTGCTGTGCGACGGGCGCGAGACGGTGCTGCACGGCGCGGACTACGACGTGCGCTGCCTGTACCGGGAGTACGGCTGGCGCTTCCCGCGGCTCTTCGACACCATGGTGGCCGCCCGCCGCCTGGGTGCGCCGGCGCTCGGGCTGTCGGCGCTGGTGGAGGCCCACTTCGGCGTCCGGCTCTCGAAGGCGCACCAGCGCTCCGACTGGGGTCGCCGGCCCCTCACCCGCGAGCAGCTGACCTACGCCGCCTTCGACACGCACTACCTGCTCCAGCTGCGGGACCGGCTGGTCGGGGAGATGGAGGCCCGGGGGCTCGAGGCCGCGGCGCGGGCGGAGTTCGCCCGGATCGCCGGCGCGGAGCCGAGGGAGCGGGTCTTCGATCCCGAGGGGTGGCGCCGGATCCGCGGCGCGCGGGATCTGGACCCGGCCGGCGCGGCGGTGCTCCGGGCGCTCTACCTGGCGCGCGAGGAGCGGGCCCGGGCGCTCGACCGGCCACCCTTCAAGGTGCTGGCGGAGGCGACGCTGGTCGAGCTGGCCCGGAGGAGGCCCGGCTCCCCGGCGGCGCTCCGGGCCGTGCCGGGGGTGACCGAGTCCGTCCTGCGTCGGATGGGCGACGCGATCGCCTCGGCGCTCCGGGATGCGGCCGGCTAGCCCCGGTCCGGGCGCACGCGCCCGCCCTGAGATTCAGAACGCAACGCCCGGGCGCGGCGGCGAGACCGGATGGCCCGGCTCGATCGGCGCCGGGGGCTCGGCGCGCAGCTCCCGGTAGATCGCCTGGACGGGCAGCACGATCTTCACGTACTGGCGGGTCTCGCGAAAGGGGATGGACTCGACCCAGGCGTCGAGCGCGTCGCCGGAGCGCTCCTCCGCCCACGACGCGACGGCGCCGGGCCCGGCGTTGTAGGCCGCGGCGACCAGGGCCGGATGGGCGAAGCGGTCGGTGAGAAGCGCCAGGTAGTGCGCGCCCAGGCGGACGTTCCGCTCCGGGTCTCCCAGCGAGGCGTCGGCTCCCGGGGGGAGGCCGAGGACGGCGCCGAGACGTTCCGCGGTGGGAGGCACGAGCTGGAGGAGCCCCTGCGCACCGGCGTGGCTGCGCGCCTCGGCGCGGAAGCCCGACTCGCGGCGCATGATGGCGAGCAGCAGCGAGGGGTCGGCCCCCAGGGCCCGGACGGCCGGGAGGATCTCCGCGGCCGCCTCGGGGTGGCTCCACCGGAGCGTCCGGCGGGTCACGCCGAGGTGGTCGCGCGCCATCCGGAAGGGAAGGCGCGCGTCCCCGGCGTAGGCGGCGAGCTGCGCCAGGAGCGGCGCCGCGGCGCGCGCGTCCTCCGAGTCGGCCAGCGCGGTCAGCTCCTCCAGGGCCGCGTCGCGCATCCCGAAGGCGAGGACCGCGGAGGCATGGCGGAGCCGATGCGCCCACCGGGACGGGCCCATCTCCGGGAGGGCGCTGCCGCCGGGCGCCGGAGCGTCCGGAGCCCGCCGGTCGCCCAGCCGCTCGCGGGCGAGGAGCCCGTACCATCCCTCCGGGTCCTCGGCCACGGCGCGTCGGTAGAGCGCGCGCCGCCCCGGGCCGGCCGGGGCGATGCGGGCGCGCCAGTAGAGGGCCGCGGCGGCGTGCTCGGTGCCCGAGAGGCGGGCGAGGGCCCGGGCGGCCTCGGCGCGCCGGCCGAGGCGGTAGAGCGACCAGGCGGCGAACCAGCGCGCATCGGGGGCGCGACGCGAGCGCGGATGCGCCCGGACGAAGGAGGCGAGGAGGCCGACGGCGCGGCCGAGGTTCCCGGCGTCGTAGGGGAGCCAGGCCGCCAGGAAGGCCGCCTCGTCGGAGAGGTCGCGCCGGCGCCACTCGGGGAGGCCGGCCACCTCCGCCCCGCTCGCGGCCACGCGCCGGTAGGCGGCCATCGCCTCCTCGGTGCGGCCGCCGCGCGCCGCCGCCCGGGCGAGGACGAGGTCCGCCGTCCGCCGGACCGAGGCGTCCGGCGCGGTGCGGAGCGCCGCGGCGTCGGCCTCGGCCTGGGCGAGCCGGCCCAGGGCGGCCTCGGCCAGGGCCCGGAGGCCCCGGGTCCGGTCGGGATCGGCCGGCGGCTCGGCCGCGGCCGCCCGCTCGGTCTCCGCGAGCGCCTCGCGGGCCAGCCCGTTCTCCAGGAGGCGGGCCGCGAGGGCGAGGTGGTCCTGGCCGCTCGGCGGGGCGATCCGCCCGCCGTCGACCCGCCAGCGCTCCAGCGCCTCGCCCGCCGCCCGCCCCTCCGGGACGTCGGGCCGCTCGAGCCAGAGGGCCCGCCAGGTGGCGGCGGCGCGGTCGTCCTGGCCCGAGAGCCGGAGGGCGCGCCCCAGCGCCAGACGGCCCCGGGGCGAGCGCGGATCGCGGGGGAAGGCGGCGGCGAGCGCTTCGAGCCTGGCGCTCGCCTCGGCCGGGCGCCCGGCTGCCAGCAGGGCGTCGGCCTCGCGCCAGGCGGCGCGCCGGCCCACCGCATCGGCTCCGGCCGAGCCGGCCGAGGCGGCCAGCGACCCCAGGAGGGCCGCCGCCTCCCC
>DATIUR010000182.1:0-1819 GCA_035466675.1 Anaeromyxobacteraceae bacterium
CTCGTGGCGTGGCTGGGCGCGGCGGCCGTCCGGGCCGCCCGGCGGGGCCCCGCGGCGGACGCGCCGGCCGGCCGCGAGCCCCCGCGCGGCTTCTGGCGCGCCACGCTCGTCAACCTCACGAACCCGAACGCCTGGATCTTCTGGTCGCTGGTGGGCGGCCCCATCCTGGCCCGGGCGTGGCTGGCGTCGCCCTCCCGCGCGCTCGCCTTCCTGGGAGGCTTCTACCTGCTCCTGCTCTCCGGGAACGCCGCCATCGTGCTCGGCTTCGGCGCGGCCGGCCGGCTCGGTCCGCGCGCGGCCCGCGCGCTGGGCCTTCTCTCCGGCGCGGCGCTCCTCGCCTTCGGCGCCTGGCAGATCGGGCGGGGCATCTCCGGCGCGTGACGGACCCGGCCCGCGTTGAGCCCCCGGGCGCCGTGCGGTAGCCTTCTTCGCTCCCATCCGGGAGGTCCCTTGCGCTGGAAGCACTTCGTCCTGGGGGCGTTGGCCGGGGCCGCCGTGGCGGCGGCGGCGGTGGGCTTCGCCCTGCGCCGGCCCGCCCCCGAGGGCGGCGCCAGGCCCGCCACGAGCGAGTTCCCCGGCGGTCGCCCCATCGACGCGGCCCAGATCGCCACCGGCCGGATCCCGGTCGAGCGGATGCCGCAGGAGGTCACCGGGGCGATCGAGATGCACTCGGCCGAGATCGTGAAGACCGCCGAGCTGGTGGCCTCGAAGCAGGCGCGCATCACCGGGACCTGCGCGCCCGGCTCGGCCATCCGGGTGGTGGCGGACGACGGGAGCGTGGTCTGCCAGAGGATCGGGCGGGGCACGGTCTCGGTCTCCTCGCTGGCCGGGATCCCGCGGCATTCCTCCACCGGGACGGCCCAGGGGGCGGTGGCCGGGGCGGTGGGGCGCTACCAGACGTCCGGCGACGAGGACTTCCTGGTCATCCCGCTGGACCTGCCCGACGGCGCCACGGTGACGAGCTTCTCCTTCACCTTCTACGACAACCACCCCACCGTGGACGGGGCGGCCTACCTGTACCGGTCGGACGACGTGCTCCTGGCCGGGATCGCCACCGAGGAGGCGGGCGACGCGGTCCGCACGCTGCGGACCGAGAGCGTGCAGAACAAGCGGATCGAGAACGGCGAGCACGCCTACTTCGTCTACATGGCGCTCTCCCCCGACGCCGGCCCGAACCTCATGCCCATCTCGGCGGCGGTGGGCTACCGCCTGCCGTGACGCCTTTCTCGCGCACGATTCGTCGCGGCTCGTCGCGCCCTGAGGTAGCGTACGTGCCGAGGGCGTCCTCGTGAGATTCACCCGCATCAGGCTCGAGAACTGGAAGAACTTCCTCGAGGTCGACGTTCCGCTGCAGCGGAGGGTCTTCGTCGTGGGTCCCAACGCATCCGGGAAGTCGAACTTGCTGGACGCGTTCCGGTTCCTTCGCGATGTCGCCGATCCTGAAGGAGGCTTGCAGCGCGCCGTGCAGACGAAGCGTGGCGGCGTCTCCCAGCTGAGATCGCTCCACGCTCGGCGGTACCCGAACGTCGCCGTCGACGTCGGCGTCGACCTCGAGAACGGCCTGGAGTGGAACTACCGGCTCGAGTTCAAACAGGACAACCGGGGGCGGCCGATCGTACAGCGAGAGCTGGTCAGACACGGGACGCGAGTCATTCGGGATCGTCCCGACGACGAGGACAAGAAGGACACGACCCGGCTCACTCAGACGCACATGGAACAGGTGAGCGCCAACAAGGAGTTCCGGCAGCTCACGGCCTTCTTCTCGCGGATCAAGTACCTGCACATCGTCCCCCAGCTCGTGCGGGATCCCAAGCGGTCG
>DATIUR010000183.1:0-8018 GCA_035466675.1 Anaeromyxobacteraceae bacterium
CCCTCGTTCGCCACGAGCAGCGGGTCGATGCCGATCATCTCGGCGGCCGCGCGGACCTCGGGTCGCACCGGCACCTTCGGCTCCTCGATCACGATCCCGACCCTGGCCTTGTGGGCCATCTCGTGGAAGACGCCCGCCAGCCCGCCGCGGGTGGGGTCCTTCATGGCCACCACGTCCTCGCCCCCGGCCCGCAGCGCCTCCCGGACGAGCCCGTTCAGCGGCGCCACGTCCGAGCGCAGGTCGCCTTCGAGCCGGAGGTCGTGCCGGCGGCTCATGATGGCCATGCCGTGGTCGCCGACGGTGCCCGTCACGATCAGGAGGTCGCCGGGGGCGAGGCCGGCGTCGGTGACGATCCGGTCGGTCAGCGCCACCCCGGCGGTGTTGAGGACGATGCCGTCCAGCTCTCCCCGGCCCATCACCTTGGTGTCGCCCGTGACGATGGGCGCGTTGGCCTCGAGGGCGGTCTCCCGCATCGAGGCGACGATCCGCTCGAGGTCGGCCCGCGCGAAGCCCTCCTCGATCACCACCGCGCAGGTGAGGGCGAGCGGCTCGGTCGCCCCCATCATGGCGAGGTCGTTGACGGTCCCCGAGACCGAGAGCCGGCCGATGTCCCCGCCCGGGAAGAAGATCGGGTGGACCACGTGGGAGTCGGTGGTGACGACCAGCCAGCGGTCGCCGACGCGCAGCGCCGCGCCGTCGTCCAGCGCGGCGAGCCCGATGCCGTCCACCGGGGAGCCGAGCGGAAGGAACACCTCCTCGATGAGCTGGCGCATGGCGCGCCCGCCCGAGCCGTGCTTGAGCCCGATGCGCTGGACCGGCCGCTCCATCATCCCACCCTGCGCAGGTCCGGCGGGCCGCCGTAGGTGTGCCAGATGCGGCAGGCGCCCTCGGAGGAGACCATGCAGGCGCCCACCGGCGACTCGGGCAGGCAGCTCCGGCCGAAGAGGGCGCAGTCGGTCGGGCTGGCGAGCCCCAGCATGATCGAGCCGCACAGGCAGCCTTCCGCCTCGGCCGCGGCCCGGTCGTCGCGGACCCCGGCGGTGTCGATGGCGAAGCGGCGGCGCGCGTCGAGGCGCGCCAGCTCGGGCCGCAGGTCGAGGTTCCCGTCCCGCACCTCGGCGATGCCCCGCCAGCGGCCGTTCACCTTGCGGAAGACGCTCCAGAGCGTCCGCTGGGCGGGGAGGTTCCCCTCCCGGGTCACGCAGCGCGGGTAGGCGTTGAAGACCTCCGCCCGCTTCTCCCGCACCAGCTCGGTCAGCTTGGCGAGCGCGGCCAGGATGTCGAGCGGCTCGAAGCCGGCCACCGCCACCGGCGCCCCGGTGCGCGCCGCGAAGGGCTCGAAGATCGCCCACCCGGTGATGGTGGCGGCGTGGCCGGCCGCCAGGTACCCCTCGATGCGCGTCTGCGGGCTCTCCGCCACCACCTCCATGGCGGCCGGCACGTACTTGTGGACGGAGAGGATGGAGAGGTTCGGGGGCGGGCCGGCCGCCGCCACCGCCGCGGTGGCGACGGCGGTGGTCTCGAAGCCCGAGGCCAGGAAGGCCACCTCCTCGCCGGGGTGGCGAGCGGCGATCTCGGCCGCCTGCGAGACCGAGTAGACCACCTCGACCCGGGCGCCCTCCGCCTGCGCGTCGGCGAGCGAGCGGGCGGTGCCCGGGAGGCGGAGCATGTCGCCGTAGGTGCAGACCCGCACGCCCTGCAGGGCCAGCGCCACCGCCTCGTCCACCTCGGGGCCGTCGGTGACGCAGACGGGGCAGCCGGGGCCCATGATGAGCTCGAGCCCGGCGGGGAGCACCGCCCGCAGGCCGAAGCGGGCGATGGCCTGCTCGTGGCTGCCGCAGACGTGCATGACCGAGATGCGGCGCCCGATCGCCTCCACGTTGCGGGCGATCGACTCCGCCAGCGCCCGGGCGCGCCCGGGGTCGCGGAACTTCAGCTCCCGGAAGAGGTCGGCCTGGCTCACTTCTCGTCCCTGGCCGCGGCGATCTCGCCGCGGACGTCGGCCGCCAGGAGGTCGTCCTTGGCGCCGGTGTGGTCGAGGATCTGGTCGAACAGCGCCAGGGTCTCCTCGACCTCCTCGGGCGGGATCCGCCGGATGGCGAAGCCGACGTGGTTGAGGACGTAGTCGCCCACCGAGACCGGCTCGTCCACGATGTCGAGCCGGAGCACCTTCCTCACGCCGAAGAAGTCCACCGTGGCGTCGAGGCCGTCGATGGCGACCACCTTCCCTGGGACCCCGAGACACATGGCTCGCTCACTCTCGAGAGGAGGCGCGGTCGCCCCCGTGCGCCGCGTCGGCCACGATGGCCTGGCCGAGCGCGATCCCGCCGTCGCCGGGGGGGACCTGACCGTGCAGGTATACCTCGAAATCCCCCTCCAGCTCCCGGGCGATTCCCTCGGCGAGGCGCGCGTTCTGGAAGCAGCCCCCGGTCAGGACCACCGGCAGCCGGCCGCGCCCGGAGGCGGCGCGCCGCAGGAGCTCCGCGCCGCCCGCCACCAGCGCCGCGTGGAACCGGGCCGAGATCGCCCCGGCCGGCTCCCCCCGGGCCACGTCCGCCGCCAGGGCCCGCCAGAGGGGCCGCAGGTCGAGCGCCGGCGGCCCGGCGGCCCGGTCGATCTCGAAGGGGTAGGCCGGGCCGGCGGCCGCGCCGGGCGGCGCCGCGCAGTCGAGCGCCACCGCCACCTGGCCCTCGTGGCGGGAGAAGGGACGCCCGAGCGCCAGGGCGCCGGCCGCGTCGAAGGCCCGGCCCGCGCCGTGGGCGGGCGGGGCGTTCACCCCGCCCGCGATCATCCGGCGCACCACCTCGATCTCCCGCGGGGGGACGGCCGCGAAGAGCGGAAGCCGCTCCAGGGGCGGGTCGTCGCCGAACGCGTCGAGGAGGGCGGCCAGCGCGATCCTCCAGGGCTCGCGGATGGCGCGATCCCCGCCGGCGAGCGGGATGGGGCGGAAGGTGGCGAGCCGCTCGAAGCGCCCGCGCTCGGCGAGCAAGAGCTCGCCGCCCCAGGCGGCGCCGTCCGTGCCCAGCCCCGTCCCGTCCCAGGCGAGCCCCAGCACCGGCCCGGGGAGGCCGTGCTCCGCCATCGCGCTCGCCACGTGGGCGTGGTGGTGCTGCACCGCCACGAGCGGCGCGTCCAGGGCCGCGGCGCGCTCGCGGGCGTACCGGGTGGAGAGGTAGAGGGGGTGGAGGTCGCAGGCCACCAGCTCCGGTCGCAGCGCGAGGAACCGCTCCAGGCGCTCGACCGCCGCCTCCAGGGCGGCGTAGGTCTCGAGGTTGTCGAGGTCGCCCACGTGGGGCCCCAGCGTCGCCTCGGCGCCGCGGCCGAGGCAGAAGGCGTTCTTGAGCTGGGCTCCGACCCCCAGCACCGGGCGGGCGAACGGGCGCCCCAGGCGGACCGTCCGCGGGACGAAGCCGCGGCCCCGGCGCAGCACCACCGGGCGGCCGGCCACCACCCGCGCCACCGAGTCGTCGCACCGCGAGGCGATGGGGCGGTCGTGTCCCAGGAACAGGTCGGCGATGCCCCCCAGGCGCGCCAGGGCGTCGCCGTCCTCGAAGGCGATGGGCTCCTCCGACAGGTTGCCGCTGGTGAGGACGAGCGGCCGGCCCGTCTCGGCGAGCAGCAGGTGGTGGAGAGGCGCGTAGGGGAGCATGACGCCCACCAGCGGGCTGTCGGGGGCCACGCCCGGCGCCAGGCCGCTCGCCGCGCTCCGGCGCGCGAGCACGATGGGGCGCTCCACGCCCGAGAGGAGGCGCTCCTCCTCCGCGGTCAGGTCGGCGATCCGCCGCGCCTCGCCGAGGTCGCGGGCCATGACGGCGAGCGGCTTCTCCTCGCGGCGCTTTCGCTCGCGGAGCGTCGCCACGGCCGCCGCCGAGGTCGCGTCGCAGGCGAGGTGCCAGCCGCCGATCCCCTTCACCGCGGCGATGCGGCCCTCCCGGAGCGCCGTGGCGGCGTGCCGGAGCGGGTCCTCCGCGGCCAGCGGGGTCCCGTCGCCTCGCCGCAGCCAGAGGCGGGGCCCGCAGGCGGGGCAGGCGTTCGGCTGGGCGTGGAAGCGCCGGTCGAGCGGGTCGGCGTACTCCCGCGCGCAGGCGGGGCACATCCGGAAGCCCGCCATGGTGGTGGCGGGCCGGTCGTACGGGACGTCCCGGGCGATGGTGAAGCGCGGGCCGCAGTTCGTGCAGTTCGTGAACGGATGGCGGTGCCGGCGGTCGGCCGGATCCTCGACCTCGGCGAGGCACTCCCCGCAGGTGGCGAGGTCCGGCGGGATGACGACGCGCCGCTCCGCCACGCCGGTGCTGTGCGCGATCTCGAAGCCGGCGGCCGGGCGGGCCGGGATGGGTTCGCTCGACACGGTCTCCACCACCGCCGCCGGCGGCGCCTCGGACCGCAGGCGCGCCTCGAAGGCGTCGAGCGAGGGGCGCGAGCCGAAGGCCTCCACCGTCACGCCGGCCGCGTCGTTCCAGACGCGCCCGCGGACGCTCTCCGCCACGGCGATCCGGTAGACGAAGGGACGGAACCCCACCCCCTGGACCGTGCCGGTGAGCGAGATGCGCCTCCCCTCCGCGGGCCCGCCGTCTGGCGCGTCGCCTCGCATCCGTCACTCGGTCGCCTGCGGCGTGGCGGAGAAGCCGTCGGGCGTCTCGCGCACCCACTGGGCGGTGCGGAAGAGCTCCCCGCCGGTGCGCCGGCCGCCCGGGCCCACGCGGATCTCCCCGGCGTGCACGCAGACCTGGAGCCGGGCGTCCGGGCCCGCCGCCCGCGCCAGCCGTCCGCGGAGATCCCGGGCGAAGGCGACCGCCCGGCGGCGCTCCCCGGCGGCCTCCTGCGGCGGCGCGGGGAGGACCAGGGTGGCGAGCAGCGCGCCGGGCGCGTGCACGTCCAGCTCGAAGCCGGCGCCCAGGACCAGCCTGGCCGCCTCGTCCTCGAGCTCGGCCAGGGCGACGGCCCGCGCGTCGTCGAGGGCGCCGGCCGGGACGATGGAGAGGTGGAGGGCCAGCGCGGAGACCGGGCGGTCCTCGGCGGGCGACTGCTCCACCGCCTCGCGCAGGGCCGCGAGGAGCGCCCCGGCGGAGGGGAAGCGGTCGTCGGGGCTCTTGGCCAGCGCCCGCCCGATCACGGCGTCGACCGAGGGCGGCACCGGCGCGAGCCGGCTGGCGCGCGGCGGAGGCGCGCTCAGGTGCAGGCGCTCGATCTCGTCGGGATCCTCCGACCAGAAGGGAAGCGCCCCGGTCAGGACCTGGTAGAGCAGGACGCCCAGGGAGTAGACGTCCGCCCGCCCGTCCACCGGCCCGCCGCGGATGAGCTCGGGCGCCATGGCGTGCGCCGAGCCGATCCGCTCGCCCACCGCGGTGAGCCCGGCGTCGTCGGGGCCGTCCGCGCGCGCCACCCCGAAGTCGAGCAGTTTCACCTGGGGTGGATCGCCGGTGACCACGAAGACGTTGCCCGCCTTGACGTCCCGGTGGATCACCCCTTCCCGGTGGGCGGCGTCGAGCGCGGCGCACACCGGCTCGAGCAGGCGGAGCGCCTCGGAGGGGGCCAGGCGCCCCCGCGCCGCCAGCAGGGCGAGGAGGCTCTTCCCCTCGAGCAGCTCCATGGCGCAGAAGGGGCGGCCGTCCGGCAGCATGCCCAGCTCGAGGATCTCGACCACGCCGGGGTGCCGGAGCCGGGAGAGGATGCGCCCCTCCCGGACGAAGCGGCTGGCCATCTCCGGCGACGAGGCGTGGCGCCGGTAGAGCACCTTGACCGCCGCGCGGCGCGAGGTCTCCCGGTGCTGCGCCACGTAGACGGCGCCGTGCCCGCCGCGGGCCAGGGTGCGGACCACCTCCCAGGCGCCCGCCCGGGCTCCGGGGGCGAGCTCCTCCTGCGCCTCGGTGCTGCCGGCGGTCTCGCCGGTCGCCCCGGGGACCGGCATGGTGGGGGTGTCGTCGCCTCGGGACATGGGCCTCCGCTCCGCTACAGGCGCGCCAGCGCCGACCGGACGCGCCCCTCCATGACGTTCGGGATCTCGCCCGCCAGGCGCAGCGCCTCCCGCAGGGCCGCCTCCGCCCGGGCGCGCTGCCCGGCCCGGAGCGCGGCGATGCCGCACATCTCGTGAACCTCGATCGGTTCCTGCTCCACCGACTCCTCCAGCGAGCGGGTGCACAGCGCGCGCCACTCCGCCTCCCCCCAGTCCCCCGCCGCGAGCTCCACCATCCGGGCCAGGACCCGGTCGGACGGTCCCAGCAGGGCGCCGTCGCGCGCCGCCCGCCGTGCGTCCTCCTCCACCTGCCGCACCTCGCCGAGCAGGCGGCGGGCGCCCTCCAGGTCGCCGCGGTAGGCGAGCAGCCGCGACCAGAGGAGGCGGGCCAGCGGGCGGGCCGCCACCTCCGGGTGGCGGCGCTCGATCTCGACGGCCCGGAGCACGTGGCCCTCGGCGGCCTCGAGGTCCGCGGCCTGGTAGAGGAGCTCGCCCAGGTTGTACCGGCCCGTGTACTCGATCCCGACCATGCCCAGGTCGCGCCCGATGCGGAAGAGGCTCGCCAGGTCGTCCACGGCCCGGTCGAGCTTGCCGCGCGCCACCCAGAGGTTGCGCCGGTTGTTGAGCGCGCCCGCGACGTGGGGGGCGTCCCCGCGCGCGGAGGCGAGGGCGAGGGAACGGGAGAGGACGTGCTCGGCGTCCTCGGCCCGCCCCAGGTTCGGGAGCAGGAAGCCGAGCAGGAGCAGCGCCACCACCAGCGTCTCGTACCCCTCGTCGCCGAGCGCCTCGGCGCGCGCCGCCGCGACCTCGAGGGCGCCCGCGGCCTCCGGCCCGCGCGCGGCGCGGAGGAGCGTGCGCCCGCGGGCGAGGGCGATGCGGGCCGCCGCCGGCGGGGCCGGCTTCGGTCCGGCCAGTCCCACCGCCGCCTCGACCCGCTCGGCCGAGCGGGCGTAGTCGTTCATCCAGTCGAGCGCGGTCGCGTCGTCGAGCAGGCACTCCACCTCGCCGGCCGGATCGCGCAGCGCCCGGGCCCGGCCCTGGGCGGCCACCAGGTCGGCGATGGCGTCCTCGTAACGGCCCAGCCGGTAGCGGACGAGCCCGCGCCCGCGGAGGGCCACGAACCGGCCGCGGGCGTCGTCGGCGGCGAGCTGGTCGAGCGCCCGGGTGTAGAGCGTCTCGGCCTCGAGGTAGGCGTGTCGGGCGCGCAGGTCCTCCGCGATGCGCAGCCAGAGCGAGGCCGCCTCGGCGCGGAGCCCGGACTCCTCCGCGTGGAAGGCGAGCCGGGGGAGCCGCTCCCGCTCCGGGACGGCGGCGGCGAGCAGGTAGTAGCGGAAGGCGGCGCGGTGCACGGCCCGGCGCTCCGCCTCGGCGGCGGAGCGCGCCACCGCCTCCCGCTGCAGGGGGTGGCGGAAGCCGACCCGGCCCGAGCGCTCGGCCAGGACCCGGAGCTCGAGCAGGCGGCGGGTCGCCACCTCCGGGTCGAGCGCGATGGCCCCCCCGGTGCCCTCGCGGTCGAGCTCCGCCACCACGCCCGCGATCTCCTCGGGCCGGAGCTCGTCGCCGAGCAGCGCCACCAGCCGGACGTGCGCGGAGAGGGCCTCGGGCAGCGCCGCCATCTCGCGCTGGGCGAGCCAGTCGACGAGCGGCATGTCCGGGACCCGGTCCAGCTCGTCGGTGGCGACGTACCAGCCGCCGTCGTGGCCCCGCTGGCGGACCAGCCCCTGGGCCCGGAGCCCCCGCACCAGCTCCACGAGCAGGATGGGGAGGCCGCGCGCGCGGGCCACCAGCCGCTCCACCGCGCGCCCCGGGACGTTCTCGGCGGGAAGCAGCAGCCGGCGGCACAGCTCGGCGGCGTCGGCGTCGCCCAGGGGCTCCATCTCCACGGCCCGTCCGCGCGCCGCCCGCTCGCCGAGGCCCGGGCGGGCCCGGGCCAGGGCCGGCCGTCCCAGGGCGCACACGAAGACGGGGACCCCCGCCTCGGCCAGGGCCGCGTACTCCAGGGCGTCGAGGGCGGCCGAGTCGGCCAGGTGCGCGTCGTCCACCAGGACGCAGAGCGGGCGCACCC
>DATIUR010000184.1:0-9536 GCA_035466675.1 Anaeromyxobacteraceae bacterium
ACCTACGAGTGGTACGAGTCGACGGGCGAGCTGGCGGGCGTCGGCGAGGGACCGGCCGCCGGCCGGGCAGGAGCCTCTCCAGGAGCCCTCGCACCGCGGCCCTCATGGGCCGGCGCTCCCCGCCGCTGCGCCCGGGTCGGGCCAGCGCCGGTGGCTCGCCCGCCCGCACCGCCGCGGAGCGCCGTCGGCGGCCGGTCCCTCGCCGACGCCCGCCAGCTCGCCCGTCGACTCGTACCACTCGTAGGTCCGCCCGATGGTGACGCGGAGCGGCGTGTTGGGCATGGCGAAGGCCGATCGCGCCTTGGAGGAGTCGAAGTGGAACGCCTTCGACTCCAGGCGCAGGCGCGCGCTGGTCAAGGGCACGGGGCCGGCGGTGTGAGGCTGCGCGACGTCGGTGAGCACCAGGGTCAGCGGCACCAGCCAGCGGGGCATCACCTTGAGCTTCCTGCGGCAGCCGACGACCTCGGCGATGGTCCGGTAGAGCTGCAGGTACGACAGGTTCTCGCCGCCCAGGATGTACCGCTCGCCCACCCGGCCCTTGAGGGCCGCCTCGATGTGCCCCTGGGCTGCGTCGCAGATCGCCACCACGTTGGTGCCGCCGGGAGGGATGAGGGGTGGGGCGCAGTGCCGGGCGACCTCCAGCACCACGCCGCTCGAGACCTTGCGGACGTCGCGGGGCCCGATCACGGTGGTGGGGCTGACGATGACGGCGGGCAGCCCCTTCCTCGCCGCCTCGAGCACGATCCCCTCGGCCTGGAACTTGCCGAAGCCGTAGGGGAACGCCTCGGGCGCGACGTTGAACTGGAAGGTCTCGTCGGCGACCGAGTCCGGGTGCATGCCCAGCGCCGCCGTCGAGCTGGTGTGGACGAACCGGTCCACTCCCTCGGCCAGGGCGGCATCCACGACGTTGCGCGTGCCCTCCACGTTGACGCGCTGCATGCGCTCCAGCCCCTGGTGCCAGTGGTCCACCACCCCGGCGGCGTGGAAGACCACGTCGATCCCCCTCATGGCCGGGGGGAGGCTGTCGGGCTCGAGCACGTCGCCGGCGACGAACTCGAACGGCCCACCCTCCAGGAGCGCGCGCGACGCGCCCGGGCGCTCCAGGATGCGGACCTTCCAGCCCCGCTCGATCAGCCGGAGCGCGATGTTCGACCCGATGAAGCCCGTTCCACCGGTGATGAGCGCCTGCGGCGTGGGAGACCTGGACTCCGGCTCGGGCGCGGCGTCCGCCGAGGATGCGATACGCCCCTTGCCTGCGCCGGGTCAAGGTGGGGTGTCCCGGCCCGGCCGCGACCGCGAGCGCCGCCCGGGCGAGGAAGGGCCTCTCGCCCTTCCTCGCCGGACGCGGTCGCCGGCTCATGGGCGGCTCCCGTCCGGGTCGCCTCAGCCGAAGAGGCGGGCCGCGAGCCAGTCCTGGCCAAGCTCCAGCAGCGCCTCGTCGGAGGCGAGCGCGCGATCCACCCGCTCGGGCGGCAGCCCGGACCGCCCGGCGAAGCCCGGCCGGGCCACGAACTCGCGAAAGACGTCGAGGTTGTAGAGGGCCATCACCACGGCGTGGACCTCGGAGGGCGGCAGGGAGAGCGGCCGCGGCCGGCGCGGGTGCAGGAACAGCCTGGCGACGCGGTCGTTGGCGGCGCGGTACGCGTCGAGCCCCTGCTCGCGCATCCACTCCGCCACCGTCCGCCCGGCCGGGGCGGCGAAGCCCTGGCAGCCTCCCCCCTCCTCGGCCACCATCACGAGCTCCCCGGGCTCCCCGGCGGCGTCGAGGCGGACCGCCCGCGCCAGCGGGTAGACGCGGCAGCAGGCGGGGCGGTCGCGGTACACGGTGCAGCCCGCCTCGCCCACGAACGGGCAGCGGCCGTCGGCGGCGAGCCGGATGCGCAGCGCCGGCCAGCCGGAGCCGGGATCGGTCTCGAGCTCGGCGTGCTCCTCCAGGAACGCGCCGGTGGCCACCCCGAGGCCGCGGGCCAGGCGCAGCACGTCGTAGGGGAGGAGCATGAGCCGCTTGTCGCGGCAGCAGCTGTTGAAGCAGGAGAGGCCGGGGTGGCAGCGGAACGGGAAGGGGTCGCCGCGGGAGAGCGGGCGGCCCGGGAGCTCGCTTCCGGGCTCGATCACGCCTCCCTCCTACGCCAGGCGCGGCGCCTGGAAGAGCCAGCCGGCCGGGGCCGGCCGCTGGCCGCGCTGGATCCCGGTGACCACCTCGTAGACGCGCCGGGTGTGGTCACCGATCCGGCCGTCGCCCACCTCGAGCTCGGCGCCGTCGTCGAAGACGTACGCCCCCACGGGCGAGACGACCGCGGCGGTGCCGAAGCCGCCCGCCTCGACGATGGCGCCGCTCCGCACGCCGGCGAGGAAGCCCTCCAGCGGGACGCGCTCCTGCACCACGTCGAGCCCGAGGGCGGCCTTGCCCAGCGCCAGCACGGACTCCGAGGTGACCGAGCGCAGGATCGTGTCGGTGAACGTCGGGATGACGAGCCGCCCGTCGCGCGTCACGTGGTAGTGGTTCATCGCGCCGGCTTCCTCGATGTACGTGTCGGTCGTGTCGAGGTAGAGCACCTGCGCGGCGCCCACGTGGTGCGCCGCCTCGCCCGCGCGGAGCGACGCCGCGTAGTTGCCGCCCGTCTTGATGGCGCCGGTGCCCCCCGGCGCGGCGCGGTGGAAGCGCTTGGTGATGAGCAGCTTCACCGGCTCGGTGAAGCCCTTCGGGTAGTAGGGGCCGCTCGGCGAGAGGAAGACGCAGAAGACGTAGCGATCCGACGGCTTCACGCCCAGCGAGTCCTGCGTCCCGATCATGAACGGGCGGATGTAGAGCGACGCGCCCTCCTGCTCCGGAAACCACAGGCGGTCGACGTCGAGGAGCGAGAGGATGGCCTGGACCTGGTCCTCCACCGGGATGGCCGGCATGCAGACGCCGGGCGCGGACCGGTTCAGCCGCTCGGCGTTCCTGTCGATGCGGAACGCGTAGATCTCGCCGTCCGGGTGCTTGAACGCCTTGGCGCCCTCGAAGATCTCCTGGCTGTAGTGGAGCACCACCGCGCCGGGCGGCAGGGAGAAGGGGCCGTACGGCACGATCCGCGGGTCGCGCCAGGCGCCGTCGACCCAGTCCATGAGGAACATGTGATCGGTGCGGAGCTGGCCGAACGAGAGCGGGCCGTCGGGGCGGAACGGCGCGGCTCGGCGCGAGGCGGCGGGCTTGAGCTCGTAGCGGATCTTCATGGCGGGTCGGGTCCGGGGACGTGGGCCGCCGATTCTACCAGAGAGCGCCGGAGCGCGGCGGGCGGACCGGGCGGCCCCTCCGCCCGCCTTCCTGCGAGGCCTCGCGCTCGGCGCGGAGGACGCCGGTCCCGGGGCAGCGAAATCCGGCGGTTGGCCCCCGCCGGCGCGCCCCGCGCGCTCCCCTTCTTGCGCCCCTCGCGCGCGGACGCATAGCATCGGTCACCCCTCGACACCGAAAGGTGGAAACGATGTCGCGAAGGCTCGGAAGGCTCTTCCGCACCGCAGTGGCAGTCGGACTCCTCGCCGTGTCGGGTCGCGGCGCGGCCCAGGTCGAGCTGCCGGTGGCGGAGCTCGATCCCCACTTCAAGGGAGGCAAGGAAGGACACGCCTACACGCTGGCGATGCTCGAGCTCGGCATGCGCATGGGCGCCGCCACCACCGCGTCGCTCCGGGACGATCCGAAGCGGGCCCTCGCGGCCCTGAGGTCCTTCCGCGAGCAGTACGCCCAGGTGGCGCGGCTCGTGCCGTCCTGGAAGGACCAGTTCCGGGACCAGGCCATCGGCGAGCTCGAGGCCGCGGTGACCGCCAGGGCCGACCTCCAGGCCCGGCGCAAGATCGTGGCTCGGATCGAGAAGTCCTGCACGGCCTGCCACGCCCGGTACATGTTCCCGGTGCAGGCCCGCTACCGCTGGGGGGACTTCGCGAGCGCCACCGTGCCCGACAGCGCCGGGAACGGCGTGAGCTTCCACCAGATCATGCTCGACCTCGCGAACACCATCGGCGCGCTGCGGGGGGACGTCGAGTCGGGACAGCTCGACGCGGCGCGGGCGGAGTACCAGCACCTGGTGGAGCGCTTCGGCATGATGGAGATGCTCTGCGCCAACTGCCACGACCGGCCTCGCGAGTACTTCATCGACGCGACGGTGAAGGGGCGCATCTTCAAGATCGGAGGCATGCTCCGCCGCGGCGAGGCGCGCGCCTCCGAATACGCTCCCCTCTTCAGGGACATCAACGAGCAGAGCTGCCTGCCCTGCCACCAGGTGCACATGCCGGCCGCCTTCCAGCAGGCGTTCCTGCGGGAGGGGAAGCCGTAGTCCAGGACGCGGGCGGCGCCCCCGGCCTCGACCCGACCTCCGCCGCGGCCTATGATCCGCGGCGCCCATGCCCGTCCCCGAACCCGCCGCCGGCCTCCCGCCGGCCGATCTCGGCCCCGATTCGTCCGAGCGGCTGGCCCGGATCGGCAGGCGAGCGCCCGGCCGGGCCGACGAGATCGCCGCGCTCTGCCGGGGCGCGGCCGATCCCGGCCTGGCCCTCGCCGGCGTCGAGCGGTACGTGGACGGGGCCGGCGCCCCGCCGGCGGATCGGGAGCTGCTCGAGACGCTGGTCCTCCTGGCCGGCTCCTCCCGGCTCGTCCCCGCCCTGCTGGCCCGGAACCCGCGCCTGCTCCGCCGCGCCGGCCGCTCCCCCTGGCTCTCCCGTCCTCGCCCCGAGGCCGACCTCCAGCGCCTCCTCTCCCGGGCCGTGCGGCGCCTCGACCCGGACGACGTCGAGTCCTTCCACCGGCTGCTGCGCCGCGTGCGGGCCCGCGAGGTCGTCCGCATCGCGCTGCGCGACCTCAGGCGCGCCCGGGTGAAGGAGGTCACCGAGGAGCTGTCCGCGCTCGCCACCGCCTGCCTCGACGCCGCCATCCGCTTCCACGAGCGCCGGCTGCGCGCGCGCCACGGCCCGCCCGCCGGGAACGCCGGGCGCGAGCCGGGGGCCGGCTTCTGCGCCATCGCCATGGGCAAGCTCGGTGCCCGCGAGCTGAACTTCTCGTCGGACGTCGATCTCCTCTACGTGTACGACCGGGACGGCGAGACGGAGGGGGAGAGGCCCGTCACCCACTTCGCCTACTACGCGAAGCTGGCCGAGCTCGTCACCGAGGCGATCGCCAAGCCGACCGAGGACGGCTTCGTCTTCCGGGTGGACCTGAACCTGCGCCCGGACGGGCAGAACGGCCCCATCGTGAACAGCCTCCGGGCGGCCGAGATGTACTACCAGACCTTCGGCCGCTCCTGGGAGCGCAACGCCCTCGTGAAGGCGCGGCCGGGCGCCGGCGACCTGGCCGTGGGCGAGGAGCTCCTCCGGACCCTCGAGCCCTTCGTGTGGCGCCGCAGCCTCGACCTGGACGTGCTCTCCGAGATCCAGGCCATGAAGGCGCGCATCGACGCGCGCGCCGGGGCGGAGGGGCGGGAGGACCTGAAGCTCGGCCGGGGGGGCATCCGCGAGGCCGAGTTCTTCGTCTCGGCCCTCCAGCTCCTGCACGGCGGGCGCCCGGAGGGGAAGGCCCTGCGCGAGCGCGCCGTGATCCCCGCGCTCGACCGGCTGCTCTTCGCCGGGATCGTGCCGGCCCGGGACCACGACGAGCTCGCCGACGCCTACCTGTTCCTGCGCCGGGCCGAGCACCGCGTCCAGATGGTGGACGGCGCCCAGACCCACCGCCTCCCGCCGGCCGGCGAGCGGCTGGGCCTGGCCCGATCGATGGGCTACGCCACCGAGGCGGAGCTGGAGGCGGCCCTCGGCGCGCACCGGGAGCGCGTGGCCCGGCTCTTCTCCGGGCTGCTCGGCACGGCCTCGGACGAGGTCCCGCTCGACCCGGAGCTGGCCCTGCTGGCCGACGCGCAGGTGGAGCCGGAGCGGCGGCGGGAGGTGGCGGCGCGGCGCGGCTTCGTCGAGCCCGACCGGGCCATCGCCGCCCTCGACGCCATGGCCCGCCGCCGCACGCCCTTCTCGAAGATGGGCGACCCGGCCGCGGCGGTGGCGCTGGTCTCCGACGCGCTCGGGACCCCCGACCCGGACCAGGCCCTCTCGCACCTCTCCGACTTCGCGGCGGCGCTCCGGAGCCCCGCGCCCTACTTCAAGCTGCTCTCCGAGCGGCGCCGGGTGGCGCGCCTCCTGCTCTCGCTCTTCGGCACCTCGGACTTCCTCTCCAAGCGCTTCCTCAGGCACCCGGAGCTCATCGACATGCTGCTCCGCGAGGACCAGGTCCTGCTCGAGAAGGGCAAGGACACCTTCCGGTCCGAGCTGGAGGAGCGGCTCGCCGCCATCGACCCGTCCCTCCCGCCGGACGACCTGCTCGAGGCGCGCCTGGGCGAGATGCGCCGGTACAAGAACGAGGAGGTCCTGCGGATCGCCATCCACGACATCGCCGGCACCATCGACCTGCCGGGGGTGGCCTCCCAGCTCACCGACCTGGCCGAGGTCTCGCTCGAGCGCTGCCTCGCCCTGGCGGAGGAGGAGGCCCGGGCGCGGAACGCCGCCCCGCCTGGCCGCCTGTGCGTGATCGGCATGGGGAAGCTGGGCGGCCGCGAGCTGGGCTACCACTCCGACCTCGACCTCATCTTCCTCTATCCGTCCTGCCGGGGGGATGAAGCCCCCCCGGTCCCCCCGCTCGCTCCGGCCCAGCCTCATCCGGCTGGTCCTGCGCTCGCAGCCGGTCCGCACGAGCGCTACGCCCGCCTCGCCCAGCGCCTGATGGCCTTCCTCCAGATGCCGCTCCGGGAGGGGCGCCTCTACCAGATCGACACGCGGCTGCGGCCCTCCGGCAACCAGGGCGCGCTCGTGATCGGGGTGGAGGGCTTCACCCGCTACCACATGGCCGGGGGAGAGGCCTCGCCGGGCGGCGTGAAGAGCCAGCTCTGGGAGCGCCAGGCGCTGCTCCGGGCCCGGCACGTGGCGGGCGACCCGGTCCTCTTCGCCCGCGTCCTCGAGGAGGTGATCGTGCCCGTGGTCTACGCCCGGCAGGACCCGGGGGTCCTGGCGGCGGAGATCCGCAGGATGCGGGAGCGGATGGAGGCGGAGCTGGGCAAGGAGTCGACCCGCGGGCGGAACCCCAAGGCGGGCCGCGGCGGCCTCGTGGACGTCGAGTTCGCCGCCCAGTTCCTCCAGCTCGCCCACGGGCACGCCCACCCGACCGTCCGGACCGGCTCGACGCCGGTGGCGCTGGTGCGCCTCCGCCAGGCCGGGCTCCTGCGGGAGGCGGACTTCGAGGCGCTCTCCCAGGGATACGACTTCCTCCGCCGGGTGGAGCTCCGCCTGCGCATCGTCCACGACTTCACCACGGACCATCTCCCCCCGCGCGGGCCGGCGCTCCTGCAGCTCGCCCGCCGGCTCGGCTACGGCGGTCCCGACCCCGGCGGCCGCTTCCTGGCGGAGTACGAGCGGGTGACCGGGTCGGTCCGGGCCGCCTTCGACGCGGTGGTGCGCTAGCCTCGACGGCCCGGAAGTGTCACGCCCCGCGCAGGACCCGTCCGGGTATGCCGGATCGCGACCGGCCGGAGCCGGGTCCCGAGCGAACGGTTTGGCCGGTCGTTACGAAGGTGTCCGGTGGTCGTGCGCCGTTTGCTCGGACCCACCGGAACAAAGGGTCCCCGAGGCCCGTTTGGCCTCGAGAGGGAAAGGCGTTGACCTCCAAGGAACGGTTCGGCTAGATTCCCCGCCCCTTTTTCGAAAAGAAACAAGATCCCGGATACTTAGATGCGAAGCCGCTACGTCGACATCGACGATCGAAACGACGACCTCTCCGAGCGGATGCGGGCGGAGCCCGCCATCGCGGCGGAGTTCCTCTCGAAGTACGAGATGTCCTGGCTGTACCACGAGAACGCCCTCGAGGGCGTCGTCTACTCCACGCAGGAGATCGAGGCGGCGCGCGAGGGCCAGCCGGTAGCCGACGCCGCCTACGTCCACACGCTCCGGGAGATCCGGAACCACAAGGCGGCCATCGACCTGGTGCGCCAGGAGGCACGGGCCAAGAAGCTCCGGCTCAACCTCACGCTGGTGAAGCGGCTCTACGAGACGCTCGGCGCGGGGTTCGAGGGAAGGAGCACGGCGGAGTACCGCAAGGACATGCCGATCCACCGGGCGTACTTCCACGAGATCGCCCAGCCGGCCCGGATCGCGCCCGGCCTCACCAGGCTCCTCGAGGCCTGCGATACCGCGGACTTCCGCAATGCCCACGCCATCCAGCAGGCGTCCCGGCTCCAGCACGGCTTCATGCAGGTCTACCCGTTCACGGAGAACTCCGGGAGGGTGGCGCGGCTCCTCGCGAACCTCGTCCTGATCCAGGGCGGATACCTGCCCTGCATCATCCACGCGACCGACCGGCAGCGGTACTACGAGTCCTTCCGGCACCCGGAGCCCGCCCTGCGCGACCTGGTCACGGACGCCATGGAGAACGCCCTCGGCCAGGCGGAGAAGTACCTCGACCTCGCCATCGCGGCCCGCCGGAAGGCGGCTCGCTGAGGGCTACGTTCGGGGGGCATCGACCCCTCGGAGACGCCGCTTTTCTCGCAACTGGCCGTTTGGACTGCGCTTTCTCCAGTACCCGCCGGTCGGAACCCACCGGCGTGGCGGGCGGGGGGGCGGTATTGTATAGGTCACCGCCCCATGCTGCTCGGCGCCCACGAATCGATCGCCGGCGGGCTCTCCCGCGCCTTCGAGCGCGCCGAGGCCGACGGGGCGGAGTGCGTGCAGGTCTTCACCAGGAACGTGCGCGGCTGGGCGGCGAAGCCCCTCGAAGAGGAGGAGGTGGCCCGGTTCCGGGCGGAGTCCCGGCGCACCGGGATGCCGGTGGCCGCCCACGCCTCGTACCTCGTGAACCTGTGCGCCCAGGACCGGGTGCTCCGGTCGCGGAGCTGGCGCGCGCTCGCCGACGAGCTGGCCCGCTGCGAGCGGCTCGGCATCTTCGCGCTCATCTTCCACCCGGGGAGCCACCCGGACGAGGCAGCGGGCATCCGCTGGGTGGCGGCCGGGATGACCCAGGCGCTCCGGAAGGTGCCCGGGAAGTCGCGCCTGCTCGTCGAGACCACCGCCGGCCAGGGCACGAGCCTGGGCTGGCGCTTCGAGCAGGTGGCCGCCATGCGGGCGGCCGTCCCCGCCCCGCTCCGGCGCCGGGTGGGCGTCTGCGTCGACACCTGCCACCTCTTCGCGGCCGGATACGACATCGCCTCCGACGACGGCTACGCGCGCACCATGCAGTCGCTCGACCGGGCGATCGGCCTCGGCCACGTCCAGGCCTTCCACCTCAACGACTCGAAGAAGGGCCTCGGCTCCCGCGTGGACCGGCACGAGCACGTGGGCCAGGGCGCCCTCGGGCTCGAGCCCTTCCGGCGCCTCGTGAACGACGCGCGCTTCTCGAGCATCCCCGGCTTCGTCGAGACCGAGGCGCGCTTCCGCGAGAACATCGAGGTCCTCCGCTCCCTGGTGCGCCGATGAAGGACGGCCCCTCCATGCGCGGCTCCACCGCCGAGGCTCCCCGCCGCACGAACCGCCCGCAGCCCCGC
>DATIUR010000185.1:0-12781 GCA_035466675.1 Anaeromyxobacteraceae bacterium
GGGACGCGGCGCCCGCCGTGCGGTGACCGGCGGCGCGGCTCTGCCACCACGGAGGGTGGGCCCCGCTCCGACATCGATCGGCCGCGCGCGCCCCGTGCCGCGCGCCCGCCGCCGCCTCGACCGCGGCTCGATGGCGCGGTAGTTACTCTCCATGAAGCCACCGCCGATTCCCGAGAACGAGGCGGCCAGGCTGGCCGAGCTGCACGGGTTGCACGTCCTCGACACGCCCGCGGAGGAGCGGTTCGACCGGATCGCCCGGATCGCCAAGCGGGCCCTGGGCACCCGGATCGCCCTCGTTTCGCTGGTCGACACCGACCGCCAGTGGATCAAGGCCGCGCTGGGCGTGGCCGTCCCCGAAGTCCCGCGCGCCGTCTCGTTCTGCGGGCACGCCATCCTCGGCGACCAGGCGCTGGTGGTGCCGGACGCCAGGGTGGACGAGCGCTTCCACGACAATCCGGCGGTGACCGGCAGCCTCGGCGTCCGCCTCTACGCGGGGCAGTCGATCCGGGGCCCCACCGGGCAACGGATCGGAACCTTGTGCGTCATCGACTCCGAGCCTCGCCAGATGCAGCCGGAGGAGCTGGCCCTGCTGAAGGACCTCGCCATCCTGGTGGAGAACGAGCTCAGGCTCGACCTGCTCGCGCTCTCGGAGCGGCAGCTCCGCCAGACGCTCTCGGCCGCGGAGCGCCGGGCCGCGGTCGATTCGCTCACCCGCATGTGGAATCGCGAGTCCATCTTCCGGCTGCTCGATCTCGAGATGGATCGGTCGCAGCGGGCGGGCGAGGCCCTCGGGATCGCGATGATCGACGTCGACCACTTCAAGCGCATCAACGACTCCCACGGGCACGCCGTGGGGGACGAGGCCCTGACGGGGATCGCGGCCCGGATCCGCTCGGCGCTGCGAGACCGGGACATGGTGGGCCGATACGGGGGCGAGGAGTTCCTGGCCGTGTTCGGCGCCGAGGGCCCGGGAATGCCCTCCGCGGTGGCCGAGCGCGTGCGCGAGCAGGTGGCGCAGACGCCGATCCTCTGCTCGTGCGGCGAGCTGGCCGTGACCGTGAGCATCGGGGTGTGCAGCACCGCGGTCAGGCCGGGGGTGACGCGCGACGAGCTCGTGACCCTGTCCGACCGGGCGCTCTACGCGGCGAAGCGAGGTGGCCGCAATCGAGTCGAGGCCTGCGGCCCGTGAAGTCCCCGGAGCCCGAGGGCGCCGGCACGACCCAGGCCGCGAACACGGCCCGGCTCCAGGCCGCCAGGGCCCGCATCACCCGCCCTTGGGCGCCTCGGGGCCCCGCGGCCTGCGCAGGCGCGGGAACAGGATCAGGGCGGCGCCGTACAGGCCGAAGGCCAGGAAGAGCGTGGCCGGCCGGCTGCGGGGAAGATCCTCGAAGAGGATCTTGACCCCGATCCCGGCCATCGCCACGTAGGCGAGCCAGCCGGCCTCGGTCCAGGCGGCCTGCCGGCCGGCCCAGGCGAGCCCCATGGCACCGGCGACGAGCACCGCCGTCCGCACGGTCGCGATGGCCCCGGCGTCGGCTCCCGCTCCCGGGACGCCCGCCGCGGTCGGCGCCAGCCAGCCCACCAGGACGCCCGCCGCCCCCACCGCCGTGGCGGCCACGAGCAGGAGGCGGGGCAGGCGCTCGCCCGGGGACGGGCGCCAGGCCGGGTCGCCGGTGAGCCAGGACGTGACGGCGGCGCCCAGGAGCGCCAGGACCGGCCCGGGACCGATGGGCGTCCAGGGCGCGGCCGGAGAGGCGACGAGCGCCTCGGCGGCGTGGCCGAGCAGGCCGCTCCCGACGGCGGCCGCGATCGCGTAGACCGCCCCGTGCGCCGCCAGGGTCCGGCGCAGGGTCCGCCTCCAGGCCAGGGCCGCCGCCACCGCCAGGGCCGCCCAGACGACGTCACGCGCCACCCCGGAGAGGAGGAGCGCCACGCCGACCACCACGAAGACGATGGCCACCGAGGTGTAGAAGGTGAAGTTGGCCCGGTTGTGCTGGCGGCGCTCGACGAAGGCGAAGGCCACCGCGTAGGAGGCCGCGCCGAAGAGGACGCCGGTCACGCCGAAGCCCGCGGCCCCGCTTCCGGAGCGGAGGGCCACCAGGGCCGCGCCGCCCAGCCCGACCGCGATGGCCGCCGGCGTCTGGACGGCCTCGAACGGCACCACGCCCCGGCCGAGGACGAGCGTGCGCGCCGCGATGCTCCCCAGGTAGAGCGCCAGGAGCGAGGACTGGACGGCCAGGGCCGTCCCGGGGCCCTCGACCGCGCCCGGCGCCACCGCCCGGAAGGCCACCACCGCCACGGCCAGGTCGGCGGCGACCGCCGTCGGCCAGCGCAGGGCGTGCCAGTCGCGCACGTACCCGAGCCAGAGCGTCCCCACGCCGAGCAGGACGAGGTAGATGGTGAAGGGCGCCAGCCGTCCGGTGGCCGAGGCGAGGGCCGCCGCGATGGGCATCCCGGCCAGCGCCACCAGCCACGCCAGCGCCACGAGCTGCCGGCGCCCGGCCACGCCCAGCGCCACGCCGGTCAGGACGGCGAGCAGCGCCGCCGAGGCGAAGGGCGGGAGGAGCGCGAACCGGGTGGTGGCCTCGTAGAGGAGCGGAAAGCCGATCAGGACGGCGGAGGCCCCGTGGAAGGCGGCGCTCGCCTTGGCGCCCGCTTGCCCGGCGCGGTCGGCCAGCGCCACCCAGGTGCCGGCGTAGGCGAGGCCGAGCGCGATGCCGAGCCAGACCGGGATCGTGCCGGAGTCGGTGAGCGCACGCAGCACGAAGGCGCCGGCCAGGACGAGCAGCGTCCGCCCCACGAAGGTGACCGCGCTCGAGGCCGCGGCCAGGTCGGACCGGACCTGCACCGCGGTGGCGTCGCGCGCGGCGGCGGGGCGGCGCGCCGCGGCCGACGGCCGCGCCCGCTCCAGGGCGTCGAGCCGCCGCTCCAGGGCCTGGACCGAGTCGGCCAGGCCGGCCACCTTCACCTCGAGGTCGGACAGGCGATCGGTCACGTGGGCCCCGTGAGCCTCCCGCTAGGCCGGCCCGTGGGAGGCCGACCCCTCGGCCGCCCGGGCGTGCCCGCCCTCCGCCGGCGGCTCGATGGGGAGGATCCGGTCGAAGACGTAGAGCAGGATGAACGGAGCGACGAAGAGCGCGATGGCCGTCAGGATCCCCTCCTTCTCGAAGAGGTGGGGCTCGTACGCAGAGCGCAGTCCCCGGAACGACTTCGAGAGGAGCTGGCCGCCGATCACCACGTTCCAGCGCATCGAGAAGACCTGCAGGAGGAGCAGGAGCGAGGCGGCGAAGGTGAGCGTGTTCCGGAGCCGGTCGTGCAGGTAGGAGGACATCAGCACCACGATGGCGAGCAGGATGAAGGGGATGAGGCTCCCCAGGATCATCTGCATGGAGATGAAGGAGAACTGGAGCCGCGTGGTGAGAAGCGGCGCGATGATGGCCCACTCCTCGGAGTGCTCGTAGGCGAGCATGATGATCTCGAGCAGCTCCAGGGTCACCGTGATGATGAGGAAGAACCAGAGCCAGCGGGCCAGGGACTGGACCGTCTCGCGCTCGACCGGGCGGCGCTGCAGCCGGGAGGTCACCTGGTAGAGCAGGATGAGGAGCGCGATGCCGGAGACCGCCGCCGAGAGCAGGAAGATGATGGGCATGAGCGGCGTCGACCACCAGGGATTCGCCTTGATCCCGCCGAAGATGAAGCCGACGTAGCCGTGCAGCATGCAGGCGGAGGGGAGGCCGATGGCGGTGAGGATCGTCACCGCCCGGTGGTCGATCTCGACCGCCTCGGGCGAGCTGTCGTAGGTCCACAGGGCCAGCGCCGCGTACAGCTTGCGCCTGAGCCCGCGGCTGCGGCGCGCCTTCTCGATGATCTCCTGGCGGTAGACGAACCAGACCTCGAGCAGGACGATGATGAGGTAGAAGGTGTAGAGGATCCCGAACCCGGCCATGGCCGAGGTGAAGTTCGGCGTGATCATCACGTTGAAGCCGCGCTCCGGATGGCCGAGGTGGAGCTGGAGCGGCAGCGCCGCGATGGCCAGGAAGCAGAGCGAGGAGGCCAGCGCCAGCCGGGCCACCGGCTGAAACTCCTTCTTGCCGAAGAGGTGGTAGAGCGAGGTGACGATGAAGGAGCCCGCCACGAACCCGGTGATGTACGGGTACATCACGATCATGAGGCTCCAGTGGACGTGGATGTCGTTCGGGAACGCGTAGCCGCTGATCTCGGGCATCACCGCACCTCCTTGTCGAGCCCCAGGTAGAAGCACTGCGGCTCGGTCAGCAGGTGCGGCTGCATCACCGACACCCGCTCGTGCTCGATGATCTTGCGGACCGGGTCGTCCTCCCGCTTCATGTCGCCGAACAGGCGGGTGGCGGTCGGGCAGACCTCGACGCAGGCGGGCTTCATGCCCTTCGTGACCCGGTGGTAGCACCAGGTGCACTTCTCGGCGGTGTGCGTCTTCGGCGAGATGAACCGGCTGCCGTACGGGCAGGCCTGCACGCAGTAGCCGCACCCGATGCAGCGCTGGCTGTCCACCAGCACCACGCCGTCCTTGGTCCGGTAGGAGGCGCCCACCGGGCAGACCTGGATGCAGGGCGTCTCCTTGCAGTGGTTGCACATCTTGGGGACGAAGAACGACTTGGTCGGGGCGAAGCCGGCCTGGATGGGCGGGAAGCCGTCGAGCCCGCCGTTCGGCGAGTCCACGTGCGACGACTCGGCGGAGAGGACGTACCGCTCCACCCAGGTGCGGAAGAAGCCGTCCGGCACCTCGTTCTCCGCCCGGCAGGCGCGCACGCAGGAGCCGCAGCCGATGCACCTGGTGGTGTCGATCACGTAGGCGTAGCGGTGCGCCTCCCAGTCGTACCGCTCGGCCGGGTGCTCCTCCTCGGCGGCGAGCGACGTGCCCGACAGGAAGACCACCGCGCCGCTTCCCAGGGTGATGGCGTTCGAGAGGAACTCGCGCCGCGTGGAACGGTTGTCGTCCATGGCTTCTCGCTAGAGCTTGGGGGAGTGGGGGTCGTGGCACTCGAGGCAGACCCGGCCCTCGAGGTCGGCCTGGACGTGCTGCTCCAGCACGACCTGGGGGAAGGCCGCCGGGCGGCCGTCGATCTTCCGGTGGCAGCGGCCGCAGAGGGTGAAGGAGCGATCCACCGGCATGGGGGAGACCACCTCGCCGCCCTTCACGTGCCGGCCGAGGGGGCCGTGGCACACCTCGCAGCTCACGGTGCGGTGGACGCCGGCCAGGACGGCCTTGGCGCGATCCTCGTGGCAGGCGCGGCACGAGGCGGCGCCGCCGTGCAGCGGCGGGCGGACCGCGGCCTGCTCGGCCACGTTGTCGAACCGGTAGGGCCCGTAGAGCCCGTAGGACTCCGGCACCAGGAAGACGCGGCCCAGCACGATCGCGACGATCACGACGAGCAGGACCAAGAGGACGCGGAAGACGTGTCGGGCGTGCTCCATGCAGCTCCTCCTACGGCGGATCGAGCGGCTCGCGGCCGAAGAGCCAGCGGAGCCAGGCGTTGCGCCGGGGCCGGGCCGGCGCGGGGGGTTCCTCGGGCAGCGCCTCGGGCGCGAAGAGGGCGCGCAGGATGTGGGCGCGCGGCCGCGGCGGCGCCTCCGGCTCGAGCGGGAGCGTCTCGCGCGCGAAGACGAGCCGCAGGCCCGAGGCGCCGGGGCGCCGGGGCGGGCGCTCCGGCTCCGCCGGTGGAGGCGGCAAGGTCTCGCGCGAGAGGACGGCGCGGAGGAACGCCGCGAACGTCCGCAATCCGTTCCTGTGCGCCACGGTGCGAGGGAACCACAGATTCCCGCGCGAGCACAAGTCTCCGGGTCGAAAAAAGGGCCGAATTCTAAGGACTTGACCTGCGACAACCTGCCGCATTCATCCCGGCGGATCCCCTCGGAGATCGGTCGTTGACGGCTGGAACGCGGCGGGGGCCGCCGCGTCCGGTCCGGACCTTCCTTGGGGGCAGACGCCCCGGGCGCGCACCCTCTCGCACCGCGTCGCCGCCGCTCTCCCTTTTTCACCCCGCGGCGATCGTGCTTCTCTAGCGGGCGGAGCCGCCTTCCCCGGACCCGGAGGCCCGCCGATGTCGACTTCCCGCGGCTGGTTCGCCGCGCGCGCCCTGCTCGCCCTCGCCCTGCTGGTCGGCTTCTACCTGCTCGCCCTCGGGATCGCCGCCGGCCTCCTCTGGGTCCCGTACGCCGAATGGGCCTACGCGAAACGGGTCCACCCGAAGCTGGCGCTCGTCTGCCTGGCCGGCGCGTTCGTCATCCTCAAGGCGACGCTCTTCGTGCCGCGGCCGAAGTTCGAGCCACCCGGCCCGGAGATCGAGGACGCGGACCAGCCCGTGCTCTTCGCGCTCATCCGCAAGGTGGCCCGGCGCATGGGGACGGCCATGCCGCGCCACGTCTTCCTCCTCCCGGACGTGAACGCCTTCGTGACCGAGGTGGGCGGCTTCCTCGGGCTCGGGACCACGCGGGTGATGGGGATCGGGGTGGGCCTGCTCGGGGTCGACTCGGTCTCGCAGCTCGAGGCCACCATCGCGCACGAGTTCGGCCACTTCGCCGGCGGGGACACGCGGCTGGGCGGGCTCGTCTACCGCACCCGCGCCGCCATCGGGCGCGTGCTGGAGAGCCTGGAGGACGGCTGGCTCTCGAAGCCGTTCGCCTGGTACGGCAAGCTGTTCCTGGCCGTCTCGCACGGCGTCTCCCGGCAGCAGGAGCTCCTGGCCGACCGGGCCGGGGTCGAGGTGGCCGGCCGCGAGGCGCACGTCACCGGCCTCGAGCGGGAGGCGCGCGGGGCGGTGCTCTTCGACCGCTTCTGGGCGCAGGAGGTGGTGCCGCTCCTCGACCGGGGCTTCCGGCCGGACGACCTCTACCAGGGGTTCCGCGGGTTCGCCGCCGAGGCGGAGCGCCAGGGCCAGCTCGCCAGGCTCGACGAGGCGCTCGCCCGCGAGAAGACCGGCACCCACGACACCCACCCCGCCCTCTCCGATCGGATCGCCTTCGCCCGGGCCCTTCCCGATCCGGGCATCCGGCACGACACGCGGCCGGCCCGGGACCTGCTCCGCAACCCGGAGGGCGTCGAGAAGCGCATGACCGAGCACCTGGCCGGGCGCATCGCCCGCGGCGAGCCGTTCCACCCGGTGGCCTGGGTGGAGGTGGCCGCCAAGGTGTACGCCCCCGGCCTGGCCGAGCGAGGCCGCGAGCTGGCCGGGCGGATGGGCGGCGCCCCGACGGCCGCCGGCGCACTCCGCGCCCTGGTGGCGCGGCTCGAGTCCTCCCGCGACGAGGAGGCCGCGCTGGCCGTCGAGCCGGAGCTGGCGGGCGCCTCGCCCCCGGAGCGGAGCGAGCACGCGCCGCGCATCCTCGCCCACGCGCTCGGATCGCTCCTCGGCCAGACCCTGGTGGAGGCGGGAGGGACCTGGCGGAGCGAGGTCGGCCGGCCGCTCGAGGTGGAGCTGGACGGCGAGCGGGTGGAGCCCTGGCGGCTCGCCGCCGAGGCGCTCGAGGACCGGAGCCGCCTGCGGACGCTGCTCGAGCGGGTGCGCGCGACGTCCTGACCCTACAGCGCCAGGCTCGCCGCGGTGAAGTAGAGGATCACGCCCAGCACGTCCACCAGCGTGGCCACGAACGGCGCCGAGGCGCTGGCCGGGTCGAACCCGAGGCGCCGGAGCAGGAAGGGCAGAAGCGATCCGGCCAGCGTCCCGAGCAGCACCACGCCGACCAGGCTCGTCCCGACGGTGATGGCGACGCCCAGGGCCCGGTCCCCGTACACGTCTCCGACGGCGTGCCACGCCAGGATCCGGACGAGGCCGATGATCCCCAGGATCGCGCCGAGCGCGAGCCCGGTGGCGAACTCCCGGCGCATCACGCGCCACCAGTCGCGCAGCCGCACCTGGCCGAGCGCCATGGCACGCACCACCAGCGTCGAGGCCTGCGACCCGGAGTTGCCGCCGCTCGAGATGATGAGGGGCAGGAAGACGGCCAGCACCACGGCCCCGACGATCTCGTCCTCGAAGAACGCCATGGCCGTGGCCGTGAGCATCTCGCCGAGGAGCAGCACCGCCAGCCAGGGGCCGCGCTTCTTCACCATCTCGAGCAGCCCGATCTCGAGGTAGGGCGCATCCAGGGCCTGCATGCCGCCGAACTTCTGGATGTCCTCGGTGGCCTCCTCCTCGACCACGTCCACGATGTCGTCCACCGTGACGATGCCCTTCATGCGCCCCTCGCGGTCGACCACCGGGATGGCGGCGAGATCGTGCTCGGCGAAGACGCGGCTGACCGCCTCCTGGTCCATGTCGTCCGTGACCGAGACGAGGTCGGTCCGCATCACGTCCCGCACGCGCCGGTCCGGCGGCGCGGTGAACAGCTCGCGGATGCTGGCCACGCCGACGAGGCGCTGCTGGTCGTCGAGGGCGTAGGCGTAGGTGATGCTCTCCACCCGGTCGCGCGCCTGGCGGCGGAGGTAGCTCAGGGCCTCGTCCACCGTCATGTCGGGGCGCACCCGGACGAAGCGAGGGTTCATCAGGCCGCCCGCCTCGTCCTCGGCGTAGGCGAGCAGGACCGTCACCTCCTTGCGGGTGACGTCGTCGAGCAGGGCGAGCAGGCCCTCGCGCTCCTCGGGCGGCGCCTCCTGGACGAGGTCGGCGGCGTCGTCCGGCGGGAGCATGCGCATCCAGGAGCGGCGCTGGGGCGGAGGGAGTGCGAGCACCAGCTCCTCCTGGTCGCGCGCCGGCAGGCCCAGGAAGAAGTCCTCCGCCTCGTCGCGGGACAGCGAGGAGAACCCGAGCAGCCGATCCTCCGGCGCGAAGAGCAGCCAGGCGTCCCTCAGGTCCTCCCCGGTGAGGACGTCGCGCGGGTCCAGCTCCTCGGCCACCGTCTCCTCCGGCCCGTCCCCTGGCGGGCGCGCGGGAGGATACCGCAGGCGCCCACCCGGCGGGGGCTTCGACGCCCCTCGGGCCGGGTGCGGGCGCTCTCGGGCCCTTCTCACCTCGACGGCCTCGGTCACGCCGCGCCCCCTCTGCTATCGTCCGAGCGTGGCGGGTCCAGTCCTCGGCAGGGCGCTTCGCGCGGTCGCGGCGGTGAGTGCCGTCTGGGCATTCCTCGTCCTGCTCTCGTGGCTGGAGGTGTTTCCGTGGGTGCCGAGGACCCGGGGCCAGTGGCTCCTCCTCCTCGTCGCCGGCCCGCCCGCGTACCTCGCCATGGAGGCGGTGGGCAATTACGCGTTCGGAGGGAAACGCTCCGTCGCGCGGGACGTCGCCGCGGCGCTCGTCATCCTCGCCGTGGTCGGCTCGATCCTGTGGTTCGGCTGGCGCGCGGCCGCGGCCCCGTAGGCGGCGCGGGCGACCAGCCGGCAAACCGGAGACAGGCCACGGCAATGTTCCTGGAGCACCTACGGCGCCGGCGTCCGCGTCCCCACCGCGTGCTGCCCGTGGTTGCGGTTCGGCGCGGGCGGGTTCTCGATCTCGGCCCGCATGTCGGTCCACAGGCTCCAGGTCGAGCCGTCCGGGCCGACTGCCACCCCGTTGTAGTCCCCGACGAAGCGGGCGTTCTGCCCGAACCAGCGCGACTGGTCTGCGTGGGAGAGCCCGGTGTCCACCCGCTCCGTCGTCCGCCAGGCCACCGTCCCGTCCGCGGCGAGCCGGAGGCGGGTGAGCGTGAAGCCGTACTTGCACTCCAGCTGCCCCGCCGAAGGAAAGCGGTCCATGTAGCCGACGTCCACCCGCCCGTCCTTCCCGACCGAGACCCAGGGGTAGAACTGGTCGTTCGCGGCCCGGTCCACCGCGATGGTCGACCAGGTCGCCCCGCCGTCCGTCGAGCGGGCCAGGAAGACGTCGGTGTTGGTCGCCTCCTCGGAGCCGTTCCGGTTGTCCGACCAGACCACGTAGACGGTGTTCCCGCTCGCGTCGCTCGGATCCGCGGCCGAGTTCGCCACCGAGGAAACCCGCATGTTGCATCCGGTGAGCGTGTCGCGCCCGTCGGTGTTCTGGGGATAGTCGATGTCGAAGACGTCGGTGACCTTCACCGGCGGCGAGAAGCTCCTGCCGCCGTCGTCGGAGCGCACGACCAGGATCTGGTTCTCCGCGGGGGTGTTGAAGTTCTCGAAGGAGACGTAGACGCGGCCGTTCGGCGCCACGGTCGGGTAGGAGTCCTGGTTCAGGTCGCACTCATGGGGCTTACCCTGATAGGCGGCCGAGCAGAACTCGCCGAACCCGGAGATCTCCCGCGGCGCGCTCCACGACGCGCCGTCGTCCGACCAGGACGCGGTGATGGGGCTGCGGAAGGCGGACCCCACCGGCAGGTAGCGCTCCTGGAAGCTCGTCCAGGTGACGTAGGCCCGGCCGGCGAAGGGGCTCGCGGCGAAGGCATCGGCGGCGATGAACTCCTTGTCCTGGAAGACGAGCCCGCCGCTGTATCCCGCGCTGACGGCGCCCATCCCGGAGGCCACCGTGACCGGGTTCGTCCAGGTGAGCCCGCCATCGTCCGACGTCGCCACCACCACCGAGGGCGCGGTGAACCACCCGCCCGGCCCCTCGTGGTCGGCGATGTTCGCGAACCAGAGGCGTCCGCCGGCGCCGAAGGCGAGCGCGGGATCGCCGGTGAACTGGTAGGGGGTGACGGGCGGGGTCACCTCCCGCCAGCTCCCCCCGCCGTCGAACGTGACCGAGACCGTCCCCACCACGTGGCTCACCACGGTCGCTCCGAGGAAGTGGATCTGGTAGCTGTGGTAGCCGCCCACGGCGTGATCGGGGTCGGCGGGGTTCACGACGATCGCGGTCTCGTTGTGTGGCACCTCGCCGTCGCAGTCGAGGAGCATGTTGCCGGCGTAGACCGGCGGCTGCGTCGCCGCGGAGATCGTGCAGGCATTCGTCACCACCTGCCCGATGCCCGGCGATTCGGCGGCGAGCGTGTAGAGGTCGTAGAAGCCCGACTTCTGCGGCCCGGGCTTCTCGGTGGCGGCGCGGGGTGCGGCGAAGGTGCTTCCGGCCGCCAGGACGGCGGCGAGCGCGACGGCGGGGCGAGCGTTCATGTTCTGGTCCCCCTGGAAGGGTGAAGATACCCGCCTACATCCTTCCGGCCGCCGGCTGGAAGGCCCTCGACGGGACGGGGCGGCACCGCATCGCGGCGCGGTGCCCCGCCTCCGCCGCGCCTCGAAGAAGCCCCGGAAAGGCGCCCCCTTGACACGAGCCGAGTCCGTCCCCTAGAACAAAATGTGAAATCGCACTCGCAGTACGCCCCGACCCGGGAGATCCGCCATGCACTCCGCCGTGACCCGCGCAGCGCTCCTCGTATGGCTCCTTCCCGCCCAGGCGGCCCTGGCCGAGGGCCGCTCCGACCTGGCCCTGGCGGCGCTGGCCGTCGCCCAGCACGTGCCCGGCGAGGTGCTGGTCCAGTTCCGGGCGGGCGCCTCCGAGGAGGCCAGGGAGGCCGCGGTGGGCCGCGTCCGCGGCGCGCGGTACGAGAAGGTCGTCCCGGAGTCCTGGCGATGGGACGGGCGGGGCGATCTCGAGCTCGTCCTCCTCCCCGCGGGCGTGACCGTGGCCCAGGCCGTCCGCGCGCTCGAGCCCGACCCGGCCGTTTCCTTCGCCGAGCCGAACTGGGTCTACCAGCACGGCGCCACCTCGAACGACCCCTACTACACGAACGGCTCCCTCTGGGGGATGTACGGGGACGCCACCAGCCCGGCGAACGCGTTCGGCAGCCAGGCGGGGGAGGCGTGGGCCAGGGGAAGCGTCGGATCGAGCACCGTCCTCGTGGGCGTGATCGACGAGGGGATCATGTACTCCCACGCCGACCTCGCCGGCCAGGTGTGGACGAACCCGTTCGATCCCGTCGACGGCGTCGACAACGACGGGAACGGCTACGTCGACGACGTCCACGGCTGGGACTTCGACGGAAACGACGCGACCACCTACGACGGCACGCAGGACGACCACGGGACGCACGTGGCGGGCACCATCGCCGCCCGGGGCGGCAACGGGATCGGCGTCGCCGGCGTGAGCTGGAACGTGACGCTCGTCTCGGCCAAGTTCCTCGGGCGCCGGGGGGGCACCACCGCCAACGCCGTCAGGGCGGTCGACTACCTCACCGACCTCAAGATCCGGCACGGGCTCGACGTCGTGGCCACGAACAACTCCTGGGGCGGCGGCGGCTTCTCCCAGGCGCTGCTCGACGCCATCGACCGGGGCGGGGATGCGGGCATCCTCTTCGTGGCGGCGGCCGGCAACGGCGGGGCCGACGGCGTCGGCGACGACAACGACACCACCCCACACTACCCGTCGTCCTACCAGTGCACGAGGGGAGGCACCCGCGGCTGGGACTGCATCGTCGCGGTCGCCTCCATCACCAGCACCGGCGCGAAGTCGGGGTTCTCGAACTACGGCGACGTCTCGGTCGACCTGGGGGCGCCCGGCTCGGGCATCGTCTCGACGCTGCCCGGGCGCGCCGACACGTCCGCCTACGGATCGTACAGCGGCACGTCCATGGCCACGCCGCACGTGACCGGCGGGGCGGCGCTCTACGCGGCGTCGCACCCGACCGCGTCCGCGCAGGACATCCGGGCCGCGATCCTGTCGAGCACGGTGCCGACGAGCTCGCTCCAGGGCCTCACCGTGACCGGCGGACGCCTGGACGCGAGCGGGTTCTGACGGGCGCGGGCTCGCGGCCGCATCGTGCGGTGACGCACGGCGCGCCCGGACCTCGTTCGGACGCGCCGTGGAAGGGCGGCGGATGTCGGAGCCGTATGCTATACGTCCGTTCAGGATGACGGACCGTGCACGCGACC
>DATIUR010000186.1:0-3912 GCA_035466675.1 Anaeromyxobacteraceae bacterium
CGGCCTTCCGGTCCATCGCCGCCGCCGCGGCCCCGAGGGCTCCGAGGTCGGCCTGGAGCGCCTTCTCGCCCGCCTGCGCCGCGGAGGCCTCGAGCGTCGCGATGGCGCCGGAGTCGACCGCCCGGGTCACCTGTGCCGCAAACGCGCCCTCCGTCGTCCACTTGAACTTGGGGATCTTGACGGGCAGTCCCGCCAGGACGAGCGCGATGAGCAGGAATGCGACCCAGACGGCGAGCCAGTCCTCGGTCCTCCACAGGAGAGAGACGCCGCTTGGCTGCGCAGGGGCCGGCTCCGGGGCAGAAGTCGTCGTGGGATTGGCTGCCATGAACTGACCCTCCTCGGGAGTCGATGGAAAGTGAACGTTCGCGCCCTGCTTCCACCCCTTGCTCCAGGGACGCGGCGCGCTTCCGTGCCGCGCCTCATTCGGGCAGCCTGCTCTTGCGACTTCGAACTGCCCATGCCCCCGCTTGGGGTACCCGCGCATGTGGCCGGGCTCCGGCAGGAAATCGGCTTCCGCGGAGGGGGTGCCGCCGCGGAACGATTCGGTCGAGATCGTGGCCGATGCCGGAGGTCGGGTCTTGGGGTCCGGACCGGGATCGCGGACGGGCTCACCCCTCCGCCTCCCCCTCCTCCTCCGCGGCGGGCGGCGCGCCGCGCCCGGCCCGCGAGAGCCCGTGCTGCTTGATCTTCTTGTGCAGGTTCGTCCGCTCGACGCCCAGCGACTGGGCCGCCTGCGTGATGTTCCAGTCGTGCTCCTCGAGCTTCTTCAGGATGTAGTCACGCTCGACCAGGTCGCGGAGCTCCCGGAGCGGCACCTCGCCGTACCGGGAGAGGTCGCCGGCGCCGGCGCCGGGGGGCGGGGCGGCCGCCCGCGGGCGGGCCAGCTCGGGCACGTCGTCGGGACCGACCCGGTCGCCCGACATGATCACCATCCGCTCGCACACGTTGCGCAGCTCCCGGACGTTCCCGGGCCAGCGGTGCTGCGCCAGGCGGGCGAAGACCTCGGGGTCCACCAGCTTGGGGCGCAGCCCGTTCTCGCGGGCGGCGAGCAGGAGGAACCGCTCCGCCAGGGCCGGCACGTCCTCGAGCCGCTCGCGGAGCGCCGGGGTGCGCAGCGGGACCACGTTCAGGCGGAAGAAGAGGTCCTCGCGGAAGGCCCCCTCCTTCACCTCCGCCTCCAGGTCCTTGTTCGTGGCGGTGACCACCCGCACGTCCACCGTGAGCGCCTTCTCGCTCCCCACCCGCGTGATCTCCCCGGTCTGGAGCGCGCGCAGCACCTTGGCCTGGGCGGAGAGGCTCATGTCCCCGATCTCGTCGAGGAAGAGCGTGCCGCCGTGCGCCACCTCGAACTGCCCGCGCCGGCGCGCCGCCGCGCCGGAGAAGCTCCCCTTCTCGTGGCCGAACAGCTCCGACTCGATGAGCTCGCCCGGGATGGCCGCGCAGTTCACCTTCACGAAGGGGCCGGCCGCCCGCTTCGAGAGCCGGTGGATCTCCTGGGCCACCAGCTCCTTCCCCGTCCCGGACTCGCCGGTCACGAGCACGCGCGCCGAGGTGGGCGCCACCTTGGCGATCTCCTCGCGCAGCCTGCGCATGGCGGGGCTGTCGCCCAGCATGTCGTCCTGGAAGCGCCGCTCGCGCGCGGAGAGGACCTGCACCTTCTCCTCGAGGGCGCGGCGGGAGAGCGCGTTCTGGACCGAGACGAGCACCCGCTCGCGCTCCACGGGCTTGGCGAAGAAGTCGATGGCGCCCCGCTTCATCGCGTCCACCACGTCCGCGGTCTCGGCGTGGCCGCTCACCACGATGACGGGCAGATCGCGCCACAGCTCCCGCGCCCGGGAGAGGAGCGAGAGGCCGTCCATGCCGGGCAGGCGCACGTCGAAGATCCCCAGGTCCACCGGCTCGGCCTCGAGCAGCTTCAGGGCCTCCTCGGCGCTCTCGGCCTCCGCCACCGCGTACCCCTCCGGCTCGAGCACCATCCGGAGGGTCCGCCGGATGTTCTTCTCGTCGTCCACCACGAGGACGGTCTGCTTTCCGGGCTCCATGGGGACGGGATCATAGCACCCCGCGGAAGGCCGCCGGCCCCGGGCGCCGAGGCGAAGACCACCGCCGCGGTCGCGAACCAGCGGCGCTGCTCAGAAGGCGACGGTCTTCCCCGGCTCGAGCACCGTCACCGGCGTCCGCCCCCGGAGCGCCTTCCGCAGCTCGTCCGGCGTCCCGGCGATGACCGGGAACGTCCCGTAGTGCATGGGCACGATCCGGCCGGGCCGGACCAGGCTCGCCGCCAGGGCGGCGCCGGCCGGGTCCATGGTGAAGTGCCCGCCGATGCAGGCGAGCATCACGTCCACCCTGCCGAACCGCTCCGGGATGAGCCTCATGTCGCCGAAGGCGTCGGTGTCGCCGGTGTGGTAGAGGGTCGGCCCCCCCTTCACCTTGATGACGAAGCCGGTGGGGTTGCCGCCGGGCCGCTGCCCGCCCTCGCCGGTCACGTCGGAGCTGTGCACCGCCGGGACGATGGTCACGGTGGCGTCGCCCGCCTCGATGGAGCCGCCGACGTTCCCGAGCGTGGCGAAGCCGGCCTGGGCCTCCGGGTAGCCCGCCGCCACCAGCGCCCTGCCCAGGTCGAAGCTGGCCACGAGCCTGGCGCCGGTGCGCGTCGCGAGCGCGACGGCGTCGCCGACGTGGTCCCGGTGACCGTGGGTGACGAGGACGTAGTCCACCTTCTCGATGGTCTCGGCCAGCTTCGGGTCGGGGCTCTTCGGGTTCGAGAACCACGGGTCGATCGCCAGGACGGTCCCGCCGGGCGTCTTCACGACGAAGGTGGCGTGGCCGTACCAGGTGACCTCGGTCTTGCCGGCGGCGGCCTTCTCGGCCGCCCCGGCGGCGAGGGGGACGGCGAGGGTCAGGGCGAGGATCGTCCGGGGGAACGGGTGCATGGTGCCTCCTGCGGGTGGGAGCCTGGAGGCCGGGATCTAGCGGCGCGTGCGGTGCGGCCACGAGGCCCGCTTGGGGCCCTCACCCCGGGTGTCGACCGCGAGCCTCAGCCGCGGTGCACGGCGAAGGGGGAGAACGCCTGCGCCACCGGCATCAGCTCCACCACGTTCACGTTCACGTGCGGGGGGCGGGTCACGGCCCAGGCGATCGCGTCGGCCACGTCCTCGCCGCGGAGCGGCTCGAGGCCGGCGTAGACCTTCTTCGCCCGCTCGGCGTCGCCGCCGAACCGGACCTGGGAGAACTCGGTCTCGGTCATCCCCGGCTCGACGCAGGTGACCCGCACCCGGGTGCCGAGGAGGTCCGCGCGCAGGGAGATCGAGAACTGGTGCACGAAGGCCTTGGTCCCCGCGTAGACGTTCCCGCCGGGGTAGGGGTAGGTGCCGGCCACCGAGCCCACGTTCACGACGTGCCCGCGGTCGCGCGCCACCATGCCCGGCAGGACCGCCCGGGTGACCAGCGCGAGGCCGGTCACGTTCGTGTCGATCATCTGCTGCCACTCGTCGAGGTCGGTCCGGTGGGCCGGCTCCAGGCCGAGCGCCAGCCCGGCGTTGTTGACGAGCACGTCCACGTCGGCGAAGGCCGCGGGCAGCGCCCCGAGCGCCTCCGCCACCTCCGCCCGGCGGCGCACGTCGAGCACGAGCGGGTGCACCCGGTCGCCGAGCCGCTCCGCCAGGGCGCCGAGCCGGTCGGCGCGCCGGCCCGCCGCCACCACGCGGGCCCCCTCCCGGGCGAACCGCTCCGCGCAGGCGAGGCCGATCCCGGAGGTGGCGCCGGTGACCAGGACGACGGAGTTCCGCAGGTCGATCATGCCCGCATTCTACCCGGTCCCCGGCTCCCGGAGCGGGAGCGCGATGGAGAAGGAGGCGCCGCCGCCGGGGCGCTCCCCGACGTGGATCTCCCCGCCGTGCTGCAGGACGATCT
>DATIUR010000187.1:0-4678 GCA_035466675.1 Anaeromyxobacteraceae bacterium
GAGAGCGGCACCACGGCGACCCGCCCCTCGGTCAGGCCCACCAGGATCCGGGCCCTCCCAGGGGCCGGCACCCACGACGACGTGCCCGGGTCCCAGACCGGCTCCGGAGCGCCGGCCAGGGAGAGGATCTCGGCGCGCCCCGCCAGCGCGTCGAGGTCGACCGTGGCCCCGGGCACGACCCGCGTCGACGTGGTCCACGTCTCCACGAGCTGGACCTCCGCCGTCCCGCCGGGCACCACCACCAGGGCGTCCGCCCCCCCGTCGTGCAGGGAGGCGCTGGCGAGCCGGGCCGGCCGCGAGCCGGTGGGGACGGAGAGCGGGGCGAACTGGACGGGCGCGAGCAGGGGCTTCTCGTCGGAGAGGTCCAGGATGCGGAGCTCGTCCGCCCGCGCGCTGGCCACGGCCAGGTAGTCCCGGACGTTCGCCGGGTCCTCCTGCGAGTAGCCGCGGTACGGCGCGACCGCGGATGGCCCGGCCAGCTTCGCACCCATCTCCTGCGTCGTCTTCCCGCAGGCGGCCGCGGTCAGGACCGCGACCAGGGCGAGGCGGGCCCTCACGGCGCCACCCCCGCGATGCTCCAGACGATGACCGCGTCGGACGGGCTCGACGGATCGAGCGAGATGGCCGTCACCGTCCCGGACGTGAACGAGGCGACGTAGATCCAGTCCATGCCGTCCCGGGCCTCGACGGCCAGACCGAAGGGCTGCGTGCCCACCCGCGGAGGTCCCAGCGGGGCACCGGCGGGGTTCTCCGGGCCCGACGGCTCCTGCGCGGCCGCGAGGACCTTCGCGATGGCCCCGACCTCGTCGTCGTAGAGGGTGACCAACCCCTCGGTCGTGCTCGTCACGGCCACGAGGTCGCGCATGCCGGGGCGCACCGGCAGCACGCGGATCTGCCTCGCGCCCAGGCCGAGAGGGACGACCCGCACGACGGGAATCGGCGAAGGGGGATGGCCGGTGGGCCCGTCCTCGACGTCGATCACGAACAGCACCGCGCCCACGTCGTATCCGGGTCGCGCGCCGGCGGCGCTGGCCACGTCGGGATCGTAGACGCGGGCGGCGACGTAGAGGCGCCGCCCCAGGCCCGGCTGCGGGTTCGACAGCGCGATCCCGGTCGGCTCGGCTCCGCGCACCACCGACCAGAGGTCGTAGGTCGGCGTCTTCCTGGGGCAGGTCTCCTCCTCCGGCAGGCAGGGTACCCCCAGCTCCAGGGCGGTCACGGAGGCGAGCCCCAGCCCGTACTGGCCGAGCCAGAGCCGATCGCGCTCGGCGTCGTAGTCGATCCCGTAGGGAATCCCCGGGAGGCCGGTGATGTCGGACTGCGCCCCGGACTCGAGATCCAGCTCGGTGAGGACGCCGGCATTCTGCAACCCCGCCAGGTAGCCGACGTAGGCGCGGCGGCGTTCGCCGCGGCAGGCGACGGCGACGCCGAACGGGTCCTCCACGCCGTCGGCGAGCGCCCGCGCGCAGCCGGTGCCGCAGGTGAGCTCCCCTCCCGTCCCGATCTCCGGCATGAGGAGGCTCGCGGCGTAGCGCGAGGCGACGAAGGCCCGCGGCACGCCCACGCCCGGGCAGCTCTCCTCGTCCGCGACGACGATGGGGCCTCCGAAGCTGGGGATGGTCACCGCCCCCAGCCACCGGGGAGGATCCGCGGTCGGGTCGAGCGAGATGACGGTGCCGCCCGCGTCCGGTTCGTAGAGCAGGTCCACGTTGCTCGAGACCACCAGGAGCGCGTTCGTCCCGGAGGGCAGGCGGTGCAGGGCCAGGCCGGTCGGGTAGACGAACCGGTCGACCGGCGGCGGGTTCGAGTACTCCTCCGTCCCGCAGGCGGCGGCCGCGAGGAGCACGACGGGGAGGAGGAGACGCCGCACGAGCACGGGAGGCGGCGAACCGTAGCCTCGGCTCCGGGGGACGGTCAAGCGATTCCCCGGGCTACCCGCGGGCCCTCTCGGGCGCTTCCGCCTGGATCTTGCGGAAGTCGGCGATGTCGCCGAAGAGGGCCGCCACGCGTTTCACCAGCGCCAGGCGGTTGGAGCGCAGGGTCGCGTCCTCCGCCATGACCAGGACCTCGTCGAAGAAGCGGTCCACCGCCGGCCCCAGGGTCGCCACGGACCGCAGCACCGCCCCCCAGTCGCGCGCGCCCCGGCCGGCGGCCACCTCGCCCTCCACCCGTACCACCTCGGCGAGCAGGGCCCGCTCCGCCTCGTCGGAGAGGAGAGCCGGATCCACCCGCCCCGCCGCGCCACCGCGGGCCTTCTCCTGGATGTTGGCGACGCGCTTGAAGGCGACCGCCAGGGCCACGAAGTCCGGGCGGCGCTTCACCTCCGCCAGCGCCTCGAGCCGCCTCCTCGCGTCCACCACGTCGTCGAATCCGGCGGCCAGCACCGCCTCCACCACGTCCGCGTCCATCTCCTCGCCCCACTGCGCCCGGAGCCGGCCGCGGAAGAAGTCGAGCACCGACTCGGCCACCACGGCCCGGTCCTGGACGAGGCGCACCCCGGAGAGCGCGTTCAGCGTCTCCTCGACGGCCGAGGCGAGCGAGAGGTGGTAGCCGCGGTCCACCAGGATGCGCAGGATCCCGATGGCGGCGCGGCGCAGGCCGAAGGGGTCCCTGGCCCCGGTCGCCTTCTCCCCCACCCCCACAAGGCCCACCAGGGCGTGGAGCCGGTCGGCCAGGCCCACCAGGGCGCCCAGGTCGTTCCGCGGCATCTCGGTGGAGGCGCCCACCGGCCGGTACTGGTCCTCGATGGCGTCGGCGATCTCGGGCTTCATCCCCTCCAGCCGGGCGTAGTGTCCGCCCATCACGCCCTGCAGGTCGGGGAACTCGCCCACCATGCCGGTGGTGAGGTCGGTCTTGGCGAGGCGAGCGGCCTCGAGCAGGTCCGGCACGATCTCGGCCCGGCCCAGGGCGCGGGCCAGCGCGGTGGCGACGGCGCCGATGCGGTGGGTCCGGTCGAGCTCGCTCCCGAGCCGGGCGTGGTAGGTGCGCCGCCCCAGGTCCTCGATCCGGTCGCGCAGCTTGCGCCGCTTGTCCTCCTCGAAGAAGAAGCGGCCGTCGGCCAGCCGGGCGCGCAGGACGCGCTCGTAGCCGTGGCGCGCCACGGCCGGGTCGCGCACCGGGGTGCCGGCCACCGCCACGAACCGGTTCCTGAGCCCGCCCTTGCCGTCCACCACCGCGAAGTACCGCTGGTGCTTGCGCTGCTCGGAGATGACCACCTCCGGCGGCAGCTCCAGGTTCGACCGCTCGAACTCGCCCCAGATGGCGGTGGGATGCTCGACCAGGTGGGTCACCTCGGCCAGCAGGCCGGGATCGGGGCGCACCTTCCCGCCCGCCGCCCGGGCGGCGCGCGCGATCTCCCGCTCGACGGCCTCCCGGCGCTCCTCCGGGTCGACGATCACGAAGGCCTTGCGGAGCCTGGCCAGGTAGTCCTCGGGCGTCCCCCGGAGCGGGATGGCCCGCGGGGCCACGAAGCGGTGGCCGTAGGTCACCCGGCCCGAGGCGACCTCGCCGAAGCGGACCCGGAGCGGGCGGCCGCCGAGGAGCGCCACCATCCAGCGCACCGGGCGGGCGAAGGTGACCTCGTCCCACCGGGACCGCATCGACTTGTCGAAGCGCAGCCCGGCCACCAGCCGCTCGAGCAGCGCCGGCAGGACCTGCTCGGCCCTCTTGCCCTTCTCCACCTTGGTCACCGCCACGCGCTCGCCCTTCGGCGTCTGCGCGCGGCCGAGCGCGGACACGTCCACGCCCTGGCTCCTGGCGAAGCCGAGCGCGGCCGGGGTGGGCCTGCCCTCGGCGTCCCAGGCCTGGGCGACCGGCGGGCCGAGGGCCTCGCTGCGGGCATCGGCCTGCCGGGGCGCCACCTGGCGGGCCCAGACCGCCAGCCGCCGGGGCGTGCCGACCGCCTTCACCTCGCCGTGGCCGAGCCGGGCCTCCGCCAGCGCCCGGGCCAGGTCGCCCTCCAGCTGGGCCAGCGCCGGGGGGACGAAGCCCGCCGGGATCTCCTCCGCCCCGATCTCGAGCAGCAGATCCGCCATGGCTAGCTCGCCCTCCCCTCGCGCGCCTCGCGGGCGGCCCGGGCCGCCTCCACCGCCTTCTTCCGCTCCGCGGGCGGGAGCAGCGGGAACCCGAGCCGCTCCCGCGAGTCGAGGTACCCCTGGGCGCACTCGTGCGCCAGGGCCCGGACCCGCCCGATGTAGGCGGCCCGCTCGGTGACGCTGATGGCCCCGCGCGCGTCGAGGTTGTTGAAGGCGTGCGAGCACTTCAGGCACTGGTCGTAGGCGGCGAGCGGCAGGCCCAGGGGGAGCAGCCGCTTGCACTCCGCCTCGTGCATGTCGAAGAGCGTGAAGAGCATCTCGGGATCCGAGGCCCGGAAGCTGTACTCGCTCATCTCCACCTCGTTGCGGTGGAAGACCTCGCGGTACCTCACGCCCTTCACCCACTCGACGTCGAAGACGTTCTCCACGTTCTGCAGGTACATGGCGATGCGCTCGAGCCCGTAGGTGAGCTCGGCCGCCACCGGCCTCACCTCGAACCCGCCCGCCTGCTGGAAGTAGGTGTACTGGGTGATCTCCATCCCGTCGCACCACACCTCCCAGCCGAGCCCCCAGGCGCCCAGCGTCGGGCTCTCCCAGTCGTCCTCGACGAACCGGATGTCGTGCGCGCGCGGGTCGATGCCGAT
>DATIUR010000188.1:0-14502 GCA_035466675.1 Anaeromyxobacteraceae bacterium
GAGGCGGTCCGGGCCGCGGACCCCGGCGCGGAGCCGCCCCCGGAGGCCCGCCACCGTGCCGTGGTGGCGGCCCGGGGGCTCGCCGAGGGCCAGGCGCGGCGCGCCTTCGCGCGCGCCCTGCGCCAGGACCCCGCCCTGGGGCCGGCGGCGCTCGGGGCCATCCTGGACGAGAAGAAGCGCCTGCTCGCCCGCGATCTGGGGCTCGAGATCGTGGATGCGCCCGAGGGGCCGCAGGACCTGGGCGGGCTCGACTCCTTCAAGGCCTGGCTGGAGGAGCGGGCCCTCGCCTTCGACGAGGGCGCCGACCGGTACGGGCTCCCCCCGCCGCGCGGCGTCCTCATGGTGGGCGTGCAGGGGTGCGGCAAGTCGCTCGCCGCCAAGGCGGCGGCGGCCCGGCTGGGCGTGCCGGTGCTCCGGCTCGACCTGCCCCGCGTGCTCGGCCGGGAGGGCGCCGAGGAGAGCCTGGCCCGCGCGCTCGAGGCGGCGGAGGCGCTCGCCCCGGTGGCCCTGTGGGTGGACGAGATCGAGAAGGGGTTCGCCGGCAGCGCGCCCGGCCAGGGCGGCGACGCGCGCGCGGCGCGGCTGCTGGGCGCGTTCTCCACCTGGCTGCAGGAGCGGAAGGGTCCGGTCTTCGTGGTGGCCACCGCGAACGACGTGTCGCGGCTCCCCCCCGAGCTGCTCCGGCGCGGCCGGTTCGACGAGCTGTTCTTCGTGGACCTCCCCGACGCGGAGTCGCGCCGGGAGATCCTCTCGCTGCACCTGCGCCGCCGCGGGCGGGACCCGGAGCGGCTCGACGTGGCGGCCCTCGCCGATCTGTGCGCCGACTACTCCGGCGCGGAGCTGGAGCAGGTGGTGGTGGGGGCGCTGCACCGGGCCTTCTCGCTCGACCGGGAGATCGAGGCGGGCGACCTTCGCCGCGTGGCCCAGGACCTCGTGCCGCTCTTCAAGACGTACGAGGAGCAGATCAAGGCGCTGCGGGAGTGGGCGCGCGGACGGGCGCGGGTGGCCGGCCGGACCGGCGCGGTGGTGGAGCTCTTCCGCCGGGCGAGCCCGTAGGGCTCCAGCCCGGGCGGGGCGGGAGGGGACCGGGATCGTGGGGTCCGCCTACCATGGGGCATGCCCGCGCGCGCCCGCAGGACGACACCCGCCCGCACCGTGAAGCTCTCGGTTCGCCCCGTGACGCCGGCGCGGTGGCCCGACCTCGAGCGGCTCTTCGGGCCGCGCGGCGCCTGCGCCGGCTGCTGGTGCATGTGGTGGCGCCTGCCGCGCGCGCGATGGGTGGCGGGGAAGGGAGAGGGGAACCGGCGCGCGCTCCGGCGCATGGTGGAGGGGGGAGTCGTCCCGGGCCTGATCGCCTACCGGGGCGGCGAGCCCGTCGGATGGGTGGCGGTCGAGCCGCGCGACGCCTACCCCGGGCTCGACCGCTCTCGCACGCTGGCGCGGCTGGACGACCGGCCGGTCTGGTCGGTGCCGTGCTTCTTCGTGGCGCGCGCGCACCGGGGGACGGGCGTGACGCGGGCCCTGCTCGACGCGGCCGTGCGCCACGCCCGCGGCCGGGGGGCGCGGATCGTCGAGGGATATCCGGTCGAGTACCGCGGCGGCGTGGCCGACGACTGGGTGTTCACCGGCGCGCCCTCGACCTTCCGGAAGGCCGGGTTCCGCGAGGTTGCGCGGAGGAGCCCGACCCGGCCCGTCTTCCGCAGGATCCTGCGCGGGCCGTGAGCCGTCCGGTTCCCGCCCCCTCGTCTCCCGATCGCGGTACGCCGTGGGAGTGGCCACGGGGGATGGCACGGGAGGGGGGGCGTCACTAGACTGGCGGGGGCATGAGAGGGGGCGACCGAGCCGGGGTATCTCAGGGTGAAGGCCTCGCGCGGCTCGCCGGGCTGGGGGCGGGTTTCGCCCTCGCCTACCTCCTCCTCGGGCTGCTCGCCCTCGCGCTCGCCCCGGGACGGGGGGAGTACGCCGCCCTCTGGCCCGCCAGCGGTCTCTACCTCGGCGCGGCGCTGCTCGCCCGGCCGCGCACCTGGCCGGCCCTGGCGGCGGGCGCGCTGGCGGCCGCCGTCGCGCTGGCCGTCCGGCTCGGCTACCCGCCGCTGGCCGGCCTGGGGATGGCGGCCGGCGACACCATCCTCGCGCTCGGGGGCGCCTGGGTGCTCCGGCGGATCCTGCCCTCGAGACCCAGGTTGGCCGCCGTCCCCGCGACGCTGCGGTTCCTCCTCGTGGGCGTCGTCGCCGGCCCGGCGGCGAGCGCCAGCGTGGGATTCGCCGGCCTGGTGGCAGCGGGCACGCCCGATCCCTGGTGGGCGGTCTGGCTGCACTTCTGGGTGGCCGCCGCGGTGGGGGTGCTGCTCGTCGCCCCTTCGATGGTCGCCGCCGCGGACGCGCTGGCGGAGCGCTCCGGGGCCGTCGGCCCGCGCCGCGTCGCCGAGGCGGTCGGGCTGGCGGTCGCGCTCGTGGCGGCGTCGTACTTCGTCTTCGGCGTCCGCGACGACGACACGCCCGATCAGTACCTCCTCGTCCCCCCGGTCATCTACGCCGCCCTCCGCTTCGAGATGCCGGGCGCGGCCGCCGCCATGGCCCTGGTCGGGATCCTGGGGTCCTGGGGAACGAGCCTGGGCCTGGGCGAGTTCGTCCACGAGGCAGACGCCCGGACCGCCATGACGCGGCTCCAGGTGTTCCTGGGCGTGGCGGGCGCGGTCGTGCTCCTGTTCTCCGCCGCGCTCGCCGAGCGAAAGCGGGCGGCCCTCGCCCTGGCCGAGAGCGCCCGGCGTAACCGACTCCTGGGATTCGCGGTGGACCAGGCCAGCGACCCGACGGCCTTCCTCGACGGGGAGGGGCGGGTGGTGGACGCGAACGAAGCCATGGCCCGCTGGGCCGGGGAGGACCGGGGCGCGCTCCTGGGACGGCCGTTCGGGGAGGTCCAAGGCGGCCCCGGCGACGAGCGCTGGAGGGATCTCCTCGGCGCGGCGAGATCCGGCGAGGAGGTCCGGGCCGAGGTGTCCCGCTTCGGAGGAACGGGGGAAGCGCGGACCGTGGAGTGGAGCGTGGGCAGGCTCGCCTTCGAGGGGCGGGACCACTACGTCGTGACCGCGCGCGACGTGACGGACCGGCGGCGCGCCGAGACGGCGATCCGGCTGGCCGGCATGGGGACGCTCGCGGCGGGCGTGGCCCACGAGATCAACAACCCGCTCTCCTTCGTGCTGGCGAACCTGGTGCACCTGCGCGAGTCCCTCTCGGCCGGGCACGTCACGCCCGAGCAGCGGGAGGACCTGGCGGCGGCGGCCCGCGACGCCGAGGAGGGCGCCACCCGCGTGAGCAACATCGTTCGCGACCTCCGCGCCGTCTCGCGCCCGGAGGGAGACACGCTCCGCTCCATCGACGTCCGCACCCCGCTCCGGGCCGCCCTCAGCATGGCCCACAACGAGATCCGCCACCGGGCCCGGCTGGTCACGGAGATGGGCGAGGTCCCGCTCGTGCTCGCGAACGAGGGCCGGATGACGCAGGTGTTCCTGAACCTGCTCGTGAACGCCGCCCAGGCCATCCCGGAGGGGCGGGCCGACGCGAACGAGATCCGCGTCCGGACCTTCACCGACGGCTCGGGGCGCGCGGTGGTGGAGGTCGCCGACACCGGGTCGGGGATGCCGCCCGAGGTGCGGGCCCGCATCTTCGACCCCTTCTACACCACCAAGGCACCGGGCGTGGGAACGGGGCTCGGCCTCTCCATCTGCCACGGCATCGTCTCGTCGCTGGGGGGCGAGATCGAGGTGGAGAGCGAGGCCGGGCGGGGATCGACCTTCCGGGTGGCGCTCCCCCCCACCAGCCGGCGGGACGAGGAGACGCCCGTCGAGCCGGCGCGCCACGAGCCCGCCGCCCGGCGCCGCATCCTGGTGATCGACGACGAGCCGATGGTGGGCAGCTCGGTCCGGCGCGTCCTGTCCGGCCACGACGTCGAGGTCCACGCCGACCCGCACGCGGCGCTGGCGACGCTCGAGCGTGGCGGGCGCTTCGACCTCGTCCTGTGCGACCTGATGATGCCCTCGATCACCGGCATGGAGCTGCAGGACCGCCTGGTGCGGGCCGACCCGCGGCTCGGGCGCCGCATCGTCTTCATGACGGGCGGCGCCTTCACCGAGGGGGCCGCCGAGTTCCTGAGGTCCTGCGGCCGCCCCTGGATCGCCAAGCCGTTCCAGCCGGCCGATCTCCGCGCCGCGGTGGCCGAGGCGCTCGAGCGGGCGGACGCGGCCGGCTGAGCGCGGGGCTACCGGCGGCGCCGCTCCCTGCGGCGGGCGGGCCGCGGGCGCGGCCGCGACCGGGTTCGCGCCCCCGGCCCCCGCAGCGCCGCGAGCACGCGGCCGTGCACGAGGCCGTTCGAAGCGATGCAGCCGCCCGACTCGACCGTGGCCCTGCCGGCGAGGTCCGTGAAGCGTCCCCCCGCCTCCTCCACCAGGATCTTGAGCGGGGCGATGTCCCATACCTTCACGCCCGCCTCGACCCAGGCCTCGGCCTTGCCCTGGAGCACGAGCGCGCAGCCGGCCAGGTCGCCGTAGCAGCGCGAGGAGGCGCAGCTCGTGGCGAGCCTCGCCACGCGGGCGAGCAGCGGAGGGACGAGCAGGACGTGAGGCTCCCCGAGGGAGAGGGTCGCGTCCTCCCACTCGGCCACGCCGGAGACCGCCAGGCGGAGGGCTTGCCCGCCTCCCGCCTGCATCCAGGCGCCCAGGCCGCGGGCGGCCCAGTAGGTCTCGCCCAGGGCCGGGAGGGCCATCGCGCCCGCCACGATCTCGCCCTCGTGCTCGAGTGCCACGAGCGGCCCCCAGAAGCCGCGGCCGCGCGTGAACCCCTTGGTCCCGTCGAGCGGGTCCACGATCCACCGGGAGGCCGCGGCACCCGCGTGCGCCCCGGTCTCCTCGCCCAGGAAGGCGTGGTCCGGGAAGGCCTCCCGGACGACCGCGAGGATGGCGGCCTCGCCCTCCCGGTCGGCGGCGGTCACCGGCGTCCGGTCGGGCTTCACCTCCACGCGGACGCCGCGCCGGAAGTGGTGGAGCTCCGCCGCCGCGGCCGCCTCCACGGCCCGCCGCGCGGTGGCCATCGCCTTCTCGAGGTCGACGCCGGGCATGGCCGGGAGGATAGCCCAGAAAGGAAGACGGCGGCCGCCGGGGCGGCCGCCGTCCGGAAGCGGGTCGAGGCGACGGCTACTTCTTGGGCCGCATGTCGCCGGTCTTGAGGTACCGGAGGTGGAAGTTGAAGGCCTCGTCCAGCATGTGCGGGGACTGCAGGCCCGCGCTGGGGTTCTTCATGGCCCGCTTCAGGTAGTCGTTGAGGAGCCCCTTGTAGTCCGGGTGCGCGCACTTCTCGATGATCTCCTTGGCGCGCTGCTTCGGGCTCTTGCCGCGGAGGTCGGCGAAGCCGAACTCGGTCACGTAGCCCATGGTGTCGTGCTCGGTGTGGTCGATGTGCGTCGCCATGGGCACGATCGCCGAGATCGCGCCGTTCTTGGCGGTGGAGGGCGACATGAAGATGGTGTAGGCCGAGTTGCGGGCGAAGTCGCCCGACCCGCCGATGCCGTTCTCGATGCCCTTGCCCACGATGTGGGTCGAGTTGACGTGGCCGTAGATGTCGGCCTCGACGAACCCGTTCATGGCGATGCAGCCGAGCCGGCGGATCACCTCGGGGTTGTTCGAGACGTCCTGGGGCCGCAGGATGATCTGCTTGCGGTACCGGTCGATGTTCTTGTTGAAGCGCTCCTGGCCCTCGGGCGACACCGAGAAGGCCGTGGCCGAGGCGATCCGGAGCTTGCCGGAGTCGAGCATGTCCAGCATGCCGTCCTGGATCACCTCGGTGTAGCTGGTCATGTTCTCGAAGTGGCCCTCGTTCAGGCCGACCAGCACGGCGTTGGCGATGTTGCCCACGCCGGACTGCAGCGGGGTGAGGGTCTTGGGCAGCCGGCCCGCCTTCACCTCGCCGTCGAGGAAGTCGAGGATGTGCTGGGCGATCTTCTTGTGGTCGGCCTCGGGCGCCTTGAAGGGGGCGTTCCGGTCGGGGAAGGTGGAGACGACGACGGCGGCCACCTTGCTGACGTCGATCGGCATGTAGGGCGAGCCCACGCGGCCGTCGGCGGTGAGCAGCGGGATGGGCTTGCGCTCGCCGTGCTTCCCGGGGACCAGGAAGACGTCGTGCATCCCCTCGAGCCGCTCGTCCTGCCACTCGTTCACCTCGAGGATGTACTTCTCCGCCATGTCGAAGTAGGCGGAGTTGGCGCCGCAGGAGGAGCTGAAGACGAGCGAGCCGTCCTCGCGGATCTTGGTGACCTCGATGATGGCGAAGTTGATCTTGCCGTAGTAGCCGTAGCGCACCAGCGAGCCGGCGTGGCTGAGGTGCATGTCCTGGTACTCGGCGCTGCCCTCGTTGATGCGCTGGCGCATGACCGCGTCGCCGTTGTACGGGAACCGGAAGGCGATGCTGTCGACGAGCGCCATGGCCTGGTCGAGCTCCGGCCCGGTCGAGGCGCCGGTGAGGACGTTGAAGCGGAGCGGCTTGCCGCGGGTCCGCTCCTCGACGGCGCGCTTGGCGAGCGCCATGGGGACGGCCTTGGGGTAGCCGGCGCCGGTGAAGCCCGAGGTGGCGAGGATGGCGCCGTTCGGGATCAGGGCGGCGGCCGCCTCGGCCGTCATCACCTTTGACAGGAGACCCTTGTGGAGAATCCGGTTGGACATGCGTTCTGCTCCTCGGTTGCGCCCCACCTTGCGGCGGAGCGGGTCGATGGAATGTCCGGTCGCTGGGAACCGGCTGCGCGGGGTGGGGCGACACCTTAGCGCGGACGCCGGTCGGGGTGGAAGGGGAACCGGTACGATTCCGGCGCGATTCAGGCGGCCAGAAGCCGATTGATCCGGTCGATGATCTCCCGGACCGCGGCCGGGTCCCGGGGCGGGAGGATCCGGCCGTCCGACGGGGGCGTGAGCCCCTGGACGGCGAACCACTCCACGGCGTTCTCGAGCGTGGCCCGGGAGAGCGACTCCCGGAGAACGATCCGTCCGGCCAGGAAGTCGCGCCTGCCCCGGTCGAGAGCCTCCTTCACCAGGGCCCGCCGCTCGAGGCCCCCGGGGCGCTGCCGCGGCGGCTCGGAGGCCGCGAGCAGGGTCTCGGCGGCGACCCGGTAGGCCTCGAGGTAGGGACGGGTCAGCTCGGCCAGGAAGTCGAGCGCGTGGGCCTCGCCCCCCGGACGGAGCCGCCCGCCCTCCCGCGAAAGGGCCCCCACCCGCGCCAGGAAGGCCAGGTTCTGCGAGAAGATCTCGTCGAAGGTCGCGCCCACCCGGTACATGAACTCGAGCTTCAGGAGCCGGGAGAGCCACAGGGCCAGGTCGCGCGCGGCCTCCTCCGGCGCGTCCGGGCCGCCGGCCCGCGCCGCGGCCGCCACCAGGGCCGGGGCCACGTACCGGTGGATCACGGCGTTGCGGTGGTAGTCGAGCACCGGCCGCTTCTCGTCCGCGACGAGGTAGAGGACCTCGCCGGCCGCCTCCTCGACGCGCACGAGGCCGGCCAGGCCGAGCCGCCGGACGGCGTCGCCGACGGGGCCGGGCGCCCGCGGGTCGCTCGGCGCGCCCGCCAGGTCCCGGGCGAAGCGGGCGCCGCCCTCGGCGGCGACGTAGCGGAGCAGCTCCACCCGCCGGGTCACCTCGGCGGCGGACAGGCCCCGGCGCACGTGGGAGAGGAGCGCCGCGGCCACCAGGCCGACGGGCGTGACGGTGACGGCCCGGCTGATGCCGTAGGCGATGCGGTTCGCGACCGCCTGGACCAGCTCCCGCTTGGCCTCGGCGGCGCCGTCCCTCTTCCCCGCCCCGGAGGGCGCCGCGGCGCGCTCCGCCTCGCCGCCCCACGACTCGTCGAGCGCGAGCGAGCCGGCCCGGGCCCCCAGGCGCTCGCGGGCGATGGCGGCGAGCGAGACGGGCTCCTCGAACTGCACGTAGAGCCGCTCGTAGCGGCGGAAGAGGACGGTGACCGCGCCCAGCAGCCCGCGCAGCGTCTCGCGCGGCTTCTCCCCGCCCGACAGCTCCCGGGCGTAGGCCTTGGCCTCGATCAGCTTCTCGTAGTCGATGGCCACCGGGACGAAGAGCACGTCGTCCGCCGCGCCGTCGAGCCAGGCGTCGACCTGCATGGAGACGAGGCCGGTCTTCGGGAAGAGCAGCTTCCCGGTCCGGCTCCGTCCGCCCTCGACGTAGAACTCCTGCGGGAACCGGTCGCGGAGCAGGTGCTTCACGTAGGCGCGGAGGACCGCGGTGTAGACCCGGTCCCCCTTCACCTTGCGCCGGATGAAGAAGGCGCCGCCCCGGCGGGCGATGGCGCCGAACGGCCAGAAGGCCAGGTTGATGCCGGCCGCCACGTGCGGCGCGGGCATGCCGTTCTCGTAGAGCACCCAGGGCAGCACCAGGAAGTCGACGTAGCTCTTGTGGCTCGGGCACAGGACGATCGGGGCGCCGGCGGCCGCGCGCTTCACCCGGGCCAGCCCCTCCTCGTCCACCTCGATGCTGGTGTAGAGGTGGCCGAAGAGCGCCGCCAGGACGGGGCGCATGAACTGCACGAAGACGGGGTGGTAGCGGCTCGCGATCTCGCGCAGGCACCTCCGCGCCTCGGCCTGGAGCGCCTCGGGCGGCCGTCCCGTCTCGCGGCCCACCGCCTCCAGGGCCGCCCGCAGGGTGCGGTCGCGGAGCACCTTCTCGCGGACCCGCGCCGGAGCCTTGAGCGGCGGACCGACCGCCGTCCGGAACTCGCGGGCCAGGTGCTGGTGGAGCACGCCCCGGACCTTCCGGGCGAGCGAGGCGTCGGCCTCCTGGGCCCGGTCGCGCAGCGCCTCCTGGAGGTCCACCGGCCGCCCCACGTCGAAGAAGGCCCGCCGGTAGCTCCGGAGGAAGGCGACCAGCGTGGCCAGGGCATTCGGCGCCTCGGGCGACCCGAAGAGGAGGTCCCAGAGGGACGGCTTGAGCTTCTGCGCGCGGCGGCTCCAGACGAGGAGGACCGGGACGAGGAGCACCGGCTGGAAGAGGTCGCGCTGCATCCGCACGAGCACGGCGAACGGGTCCTTCGGCTCGGGCCGCCCCAGGAAGACGAGGGCCGCCCCGCCCTCCGCCACGGCGTCCTCGAAGGCCCGGCGGCTCCGGCCAGCCCGGGCGAGCCCGCCCAGGAGCCCGCGGAATCCCTGCACCGCCCGGAGGCGCGGCAGGCCGTGCCGGCGCAGGAACCAGCGCAGGTAGAGGTAGGAGAGCAGGGAAGGGGAGCGCATCACGAACACCAGGCTCCCGCGGGCGGCGAGCGCGCGCAGCTCGGCCACCGCCTGGCGCGCCACGCGCACGGGCTCGAACCAGCGGGCCAGCCCCCCGCGGGCCTCCTCCGGAGCCGGGGCGCCGCTCGCGTCCGGTTGCTGGCTCACGGCGGGCAGCATATCCGCGCCCTCCCGGCGGCCGCAGGCTTTTCGCCGCGTCCAGGGGGCCCGCGGGGTCCGCCGTCAGCCGCGCCGCTTCACGCGTCCTTCACGGTCGAGGAAGAAGGGCTCGACGAGCAGCGACTCGACGGCGGGGCGGTGGCCCTTCACGTCCGCGCCCAGGTCGGCGAGCGCACCCAGCACCTCGCCCCGGACGCGGGCGTTGTCGCGGTCGCGCAGGAGCAGCTCGATGAGCGCGTCCCGCGTCCGCTCGCCGGGGCGCGTCCCGGCCAGCGCGCGGGTGGCCCCGATGCGCACGTCGTCCGAGAAGTCCTCCAGGAGGCCGATGAGCGCTTCCTCCATCCGGGGCACGCTGGCTCCCCCGCCGTGCTCGCGGACCCAGGTGAGCAGGACCAGCTTCTTCTCCGGATCGCGGGTGTACTCGCGGGAGAGGCGCGCCAGCTCGCCCACCACCACCTCGAGCACGCGATCCGCCGGGAGGATCTCCGCCAGGACCCGCAGGCCCCAGGCCAGACCCTCGTCCTGCGCCCGCACGAACTCGCGCAGCGGCTCGACCGCGGCCTGGCCGGCCCCGACCAGGAGACGCCGCACCGTCTCCTTCTCCTCGTCGTCGGTGATGCTCTGGTCGACCCGCACCGTGAAGCGGAGGCAGAGCGTCCGGAGGGCCCCGGGGGTCCCCATGGCGCCCAGCTGGTCGATGACCTTCTGGCGATTCTCGGATGGGCCGTACTTCTCGGTCAGCTTCCGGGCGAGCTTCTCGAGCCTCGCCTTCTCGCGCTCGTCCCTGGGCGCGAACAGGTCGAAGATTCCCATCGGTCCTCCGCCGCCGGCGGCCGGCTGTCGTCGGCGACGTTCTACAACGAGATGGCGGCCCGCGGATCGCCCACGTACAGCTTCTCGAGCGGCTCCACCGCCGACCGGAGGCGGTCGCTCGCCGGGGGCAGGACGATCCGGACCACCGCGTGGAGGTCGCCCCGTGGTCCCCCGTGGAGATCGGGCAGGCCCCGGCCCCGCAGGCGGAGCTGGCGCCCGGTCTGGGATCCGGGCGGAACGGTCAGGCGGACCGGGCCCTCGAAGGTGGGCAGGGTCACCTCGGCGCCGCGGACCGCCTCCGGGACGGTGACGGGGAGATCGACGAAGAGGTCCTTGCCCTCCCGCCGGACCCAGGCGTGCTCCCGGAGGCGGACGCGCAGGTAGAGGTCGCCGGCGGCGCCGCCGTGCTGGCCGGGCCCGCCCTGCCCGGCGAGCCGGATCTGGGACCCGTCCGTCACGCCGGGCGGGATCCTCACGCGAAGGGTCCGCCCGTCCACCCGGATGTCGCGCTCGGCGCCCAGGACGGCGTCGCGGAGATCGACGGCGATCTCCGCCTCGGCGTTGGCCCCGGACCGCGGAAACGACCCCGGCCGGGCGCGGCGGACGCCGCCGCCGAACAGGTCGCCGAAGAGGGATCCGAAGTCGAAGCGGCCGAAGTCCCCCACGTCCACCGTGGCGAAGTCGCCGAAGTCGAAGGGCACGGCGCCCGGTGGCGCGCCCTGGCTCCTCCAGCGCCGGACCTCCTCGGCGCGCCGCTCGTCGAAGCCGGTCCGCAGGGCGTCCGGCCCGAACTCGTCGTAGAGGCGACGCCGCTTCTCGTCCGAGAGCACCTCGAAGGCGGCCGTCACCTCCTTGAACTTCTCCTCGGCGGCCTTGTTCCCCGGGTTCACGTCCGGGTGGTACTGCTTCGCGAGCCTGCGGTAGGCCTTCTTGATCTCGTCGGGCCGGGCGCCTCGCGCGACGCCCAGGATCTGGTAGAGGTCTCGGTGGGGCACCCGGGAAAGGTAACGCCCCCGGGAGGCCCGTCAACGCGGCGGCGCGCCGCGCGGCGGCGCAGGGCAGGCTACAATGGGGCCGATGGTGCCGGTCCTGGTCCTCGCCCTCGCGGCCGCCGCTCCCGGCGAGGCCGGGCGCGTCGTCGAGCGCGTGGTGGCGGTGGTGCGCATCCCCAATGCCCCGCCGAGGCCCATCACGCTCACCGAGCTCACCGAGGAGGCGCGGATCGCGCTGGTGGGTCACGGCGCGGTGGCCGCGGCCTTCCAGCCGCTCGACCGGGAGGCGCTCCGGGCGGCCCTCGACGGGCTCGTGGACCAGATGCTCGTCGTCGCGGACGAGGCCGCGCGGCGGCGCGCCGGCCAGGTGGAGCGGGAGGCGCTCCTGGCGGAGATGCGCCGGTTCCGCGGCCAGTTCCCCTCGCAGGCCGAGTACGCCCGGTTCCTCGAGGCGTCGGAGATCACCGAGGAGGACCTCGCCGTCGTGCTGGAGCGGGGCCTGCGCGTGCGCCGGTACCTCGAGAGCCGGGTGGGGCCCTGGTCCCGGGTCTCCGAGGAAGAGGTGGACCGCTACCTGGCGGAGCGCGGCGCCGACCGGACGTCGGAGGCGGCCCGGGACGCGGTCCGGACGCGCCTGGTGCAGCAGAAGGTGACCGCGCAGGTGAAGCAGCTCCTGGCCGACCTGCGGGCGCGGGCCGAGATCCGCCTGCTCCCCGGCGAAGGGGAGGAGGGCGGATGACGGGGGCGGGCCAAGGCGCGGCCGTCGCGTCGCCGCTGCGCTTCAGGCCCATGCGCGAGGCCGATCTCCCCCGCATCGTCGAGATCGAGCGCGGCGGCTTCCGGCATCCCTGGTCGGAGGAGCTGATCCGCCGCGAGCTCGACCACGCCTGGTCGCGCGTCCTGCTGGCGGTCGAGGAGGCGGCGGACGGATCGGAGCGGATCCTCGGATTCGTGGTGTTCTGGGTCGTCCACGACGAGATCCACGTCCTCAACGTCGCCACCGCCCTCGAGGCCCGACGCCGCGGGGTGGCGCGCGCGCTCATGGGCCAGACCGTCGAGGAGGGGCGCCGCCGGGGGGCGCGGGTGGCCACGCTGGAGGTGCGCCGCTCCAACGTCCCCGCCCGGTCGCTCTACCGGGCGCTCGGGTACAGGGAGGTGGGGGTGCGCCCCAACTACTACGCCGACGAGGGCGAGGACGCGATCGTGATGGACCTGGATCTCTGATCCCGGTGGTGGGCTCCAGGCTTCAGGCTCCGGGCTCCAGGGAGAGCCCCGTAGCCCGCAGCCCGTAGCCCGTAGCCCGTAGCCTGTCTTCCGCAGCCCGGTGGTATACGTCCCGCCCGCATGCTCGCCTGGCCCGCCCTCCGCTGGCTGCTCTTCCGCCTCGACCCCGAGCGGGCCCACCGGCTCGCCCACCGCGCCCTCGCCCGCGTGGGGCCGCGCCTGGCCCGGGCCCGGCGCCCGCGGCCGCGGGCCCGGCTCGCCACCCGCGTGCTGGGCCTCGACTTCGACTCCCCCATCGGGCTCGCGGCCGGGTTCGACAAGGGGGAGTGCGCCGTGTCCGGCCTCTTCGCTCTCGGCTTCTCCCACGTCGAGATCGGCACCATCACCCCCCGTCCGCAGGAGGGGAACGAGCGCCCGCGCCTGTTCCGGCTGCCGGAGCACCGGGCCCTCGTCAACCGCATGGGGTTCAACAACGAGGGGATGGAGGCCTGCGCGCGTCGGCTGGCCGCCCTGCCGCCGGGCGCCCGCCTCGGCCCCGTCGGCGTCAACGTGGGGAAGAACAGGACCACGCCCAACGAGCGGGCGGCCGAGGACTACCTCGCCTGCATCGACCGGCTCCACCCCTGGGCCGACTACCTGGTGGTGAACATCTCCTCCCCGAACACGCCGGGGTTGCGCGCGCTCCAGGAGCGGGACCAGCTCGACCGCCTGCTGCGGGCCTGCGCCGGACGGCTCGCGAAGGTGGCCCCGGGCAAGCCCCTGCTCGTCAAGCTCGCCCCGGACCTCGAGCCCGAGGCCATCGACGAGGCCGTGGACGTGGCCATCTCCGCGGGCGCCTCCGGGATCATCGCCACCAACACCACGCTCTCGCGCAGGGGCGTGGAGGGGCACCCGCGCGCCGGGGAGGCGGGCGGGCTGTCCGGGGCGCCGCTCGAGGCGCTCGCGACCGCGGTCGTCCGCCGCATCGCGGCGCGCGCGGCCGGCCGCGTCCCGGTGGTGGGAAGCGGGGGGGTTCTCTCCGCCGCGAGCGCCTACGCCAAGATCCGGGCGGGCGCCTCGCTCGTGCAGGTCTACACCGGCCTCGTCTACGGGGGCCCCTCCTTCGTGCGGACGCTCTGCCGCGGGCTGGACGACCTCCTCGCGCGCGACGGCTTCGATTCCGTCTCGCAGGCGGTGGGTGCGGATCTGTAGCCTGTGGAGTACTTTTGGGGTAGACTTCCCCACCGGAACGCGTTACCAGTAAGTCCGACCCAGCCGTGATGCGATGCGGCGGTTGACGTCTGTGACGCAATGCGTTACTCGGCTTCCCGGGGGGAAGGGAGCCGTCGGCGCTCCTCCCCCGTCGAACCACCTTTCGGGAGGTCGTCACATGGCTGAGGCGAAGGAGACGAGGACGGCAGGGCCCAGGGCGCTCCGGGTACCCGCCTTCCTGAAGGAGCCGCTGGAGGCAGCCCAGGAGCGGCTGGAGCAATTCGAGGAGGAGGCCCAGCGGTTGTTCAAGGATCTCATGAACAGGGGACGTGCGAGCCGGAAGGACCTCGAGCAGATGCTGGCCCGCCTCTCCAGGCAGGACTGGACCTTCCCGGAGCTGAAGCACGCGCTGGAGCGGCTCCGCGACCAGGGAGCGGAGCGGGCCGCCGACCTGCGGGGCAGGGCGGAGACCTGGCGGACGGAGGCCCTGGAGCGGATCTCGGAGCTGCACGGGCGGGCGGTGGCGTTCCTGGGCGTCGCCAGCCGGGAGCAGGTGGAGGAGCTGTCGCGCGAGATCGATCGGTTGACGAAGCGGATGGAGAAGGGGAAGGCGCGCCGCAAGAAGGCGGCCGGCCCCGGGGCGGAGGTGTAGCCATGCCGGACCTGCAGGCGATCTTCAAGGAGGCCTGGTCGAACGCGCTCGCGGGCGTCAACGCCGCGGAGCAGGAGGCCGAGAAGGTGATCGCGCGGCTCGCCGACGCGGCCGGCTTCTCCCCGGACGACGTCCGGCGCCACGCGCGCGAGTTCGGCGAGCGGCTCCAGGCGCAGCGGCGCGAGGTGGAGAAGGCCATC
>DATIUR010000189.1:0-11736 GCA_035466675.1 Anaeromyxobacteraceae bacterium
GCGCCGACCGCCGCCGACGTGAGCACGGCCAGCGGCTCTCCTTCCTTCACGTCGTCGCCCACGTCCACCTTCACGTCCACGACCAGCGCCTCGCCGCGGGCGGAGAGATGCGCGAGCCGGTTCCGATCGAAGTCGAGCTGGCCGACGACCTCCAGCACCTTCGCGACCTTCCGTGGCTCCGCGACGGCCGTCTCGATCCCGACGTCACGCCCCGTCTGCACGGACGCGAGCCGGACCCTGAGGCCGGGCTCCGGGAAGGCAGGCGGCTCCTTCCCCGCCGGGACGCGCTCCGGGTGGCAGATCGGGCAGACCGACTCCGGATACCCGTGCTCGCGGCAGTAGTCGCCCGCCTCGACGAAGCGCGCCACGAGCCGCGGGTCGCACTTCGTGCACTTCGACTCGGGGACCGCGTGGTCCTTGCACCAGTCCTCCGGCGGGGCGCCGGCCGTGAAGGTGAGGCCCGGCTTGCACTTCAGGCACTGGGACTCCGGAACGCCGTGCTCCTCGCACCAGTCGCCCTGCTCCTGGAAGACGTCGACGAGGTCCGGGTTGCACCGCGTGCACAGCTCGGCGGGCACGCGGTGCTCGCACAGCGTCACGGTCGCGGCGGCGTGCGCCCTGGCGGCTCCTTCTCGATCGCGGGCCTGGTGCGCTCCGGCGGCCGGGGGCAGCGGCGCCTCGGGGATGGGAGCCGTCCGCGAGCACGCCGCGACCGCCCCGGCCAGCGCGGCGAACGTCCGCAGGCGCGCGGTGGTCACTTGACGCCCTTCTTCGCGAGCTCCGGGTGGCAGAGCACGCACTGCGACTCGGGGCGCTCGTGCTCCGGGCACCAGTCGCCCTTGGCCTTGTAGACGGCGGCGAGCTTCGGGTTGCAGCGGGCACAGAGCGACTTCCGGACCCCGTGGCCGCACGTCGCCTGCCTGGCGGACGAGGACGGCGAGGTTCCGGCCGGCTTCGCGTCCGGGCGGCCCTCGGCGGCGAGGGCGGGAGAGGCGGTGAACGCAATGGCGGCAACGGCGATGCGGACGAGGGACGGCATGGGCGATCTCCGGGCGCCGGGTCGGCCCGGCGCGAAAGACACGGGGGAACGGACGGAACGAGGGGGCGCATCCGCGATCTGCGGACGCACCTCGAGCGCAAGCGTCGCGCTCAGCCTCGCGGGGGATGGAAGATGTCCGTCACCGAGCCGCCGGACGCCGGTTCGGCGCTGGCGACGGCGATCGCGAGGCCCGGCGACGCTGCCGGCGCGACGTCGAGGGCGGAGGCCTGGACCACGCCGCGGGCGGGGCAGCACCCGCACGCGAGACCGGGCGGGCAGTCCGGACAGGGAGCGTCGTCCTCCTCCACCTCGCCGGGGCAGCAGGGGTCGTCGCCCACCGCGGCGGCGACCTGCACCGCGCCGCTCGAGAGCAGCGCGGAGGCGACGAGGAACATGCGGAGGAGCGAGGTCATCCGGCGTCCTTTTGTCTACCGGTCGCCGCGCCGCGCGTCAACCCGGCCTGTCCTACCTCGCCGGACGCGGCGAGGTCTCGCTCGCAAGCCTGGCGAGAAGACGCCGCATTCCGCGGGAGTTCCAGTCCCGCGAGCCGGAGAACCGCGCCACGAGGCGGCCCTCGACGACGAGGAACGCGGCGGGCAAGACCTCCACGCCCAGCGCCGCGGCCGCACGCCGCTCGAGATCCCGCCGGTAGCCGAGCTCGGGAGGCGGATCGCCGCCGAAGAACTCGCGGACGGGCGCGTCGTCATCGTCCTCGCCGAACGTGACCAGGGCGAGCGGGATCGGTGGCTCCCGCGCGAGCGCCCGCAGGCTGCCGATCTCCTCGCGGCACGGGGGGCACCAGGTGGCCCAGAAGACCACCAGCGCCGCTCCGTTCGCCCGCACCGGGGCGGGAGCGAGGCCCTCGAGCCGCGTGTAGGACGGCGGCTCGCCCTCCGCGCACGCGAGCGCGGCAGCGAGCGTCAGGAGCAGCGCGGGGCGCATGCGCACCCTTCGGCGTGGGACCGGCACGCCGGACAGGATACGTCCTCCGGTGGCGCGCGCGCCTCGAGGATGTTGCGTGGTGCGCCACCCGCGTGACACGCTGAGGCCCGCGCCTCGACGGGGGTCCGCACCCGCCGCCGAGGCTCGACGACGAGGAGGCCCGCGACCGTGACGGAGCGAAGGGAGGAGGCGGGCGCACGGGCGCGCGCCGTCCCGCTCGTCATGGCGCTCGTCGCCGCCGCGGCCGTCGCCGTGCCCATCTGGACGACGGTGGGGTCGCTGCGCGGCGAGGCCCCGGCGGCCGCGAGCTGGACGGCCTGGCGTCAGGGGGGCGTCCATCCCGCGGAGGCGGCCGATCGCGATCTCGCGCCGCTCCGGCAGGCGTTCCCGGTGGGTGCGCGCGTGGGATGGATCGTGCCCCTCGAGATGGGCGAGTTCATGCGGCGCGAGCCCGACCTGCAGCGCTTCTACGCGGCGCAGTATGCGCTCGCGCCGGCGGTCCTGAAGCCCGTCTACCTTCCCGAGTGCCGCGAGCGGGGCGGCTGGGCGTGTGGCCTCGGGCGGGTGGACTTCGTCCTGCTGGGCGCGGGCGGCGAGGCGATCGTCCCCGTGGCTGCGGAGCTGGGATTCGCGCCGGCCTCGGAGACGGGCGGTCTCGTGGTGCTGGCCCGGAGAACGCGATGATGCTCCTCGCGCTCGCGCTCGCGCTGCCCGTCCTGGCGGGCTGGGCCATCACCGGCTGGCTACGGCCGTGGCCGGGGTCCTCGGCCGTCGAGCGGGGCGGGCGTCTCGCGGCCTCCGCGCTCGCCGGGATCGGCTTGTCGTCGGTGACGACCTTCTGCTGGCTGCTCGCGGGCGGATCCATCGGGCGCCTGCACGCCTTCGCCGACGCGCTCCTCCTCGGATCGATCGCCGTCGCCGGGATGGTCGGGCGGAGGGCACGCCCCGGCGGGACCGGGGCGCCCCCGCCCTCCCCGCGCCTCGACCGTGCCGCCGCCGCCGCGATGGCCGCGGCGCTCCTCGTCGCGATCGGATGCGTCTCGGCGCTGGGCGTGGCGACGCCGCACGGCGAGGCGGACGGCTGGATGATGTGGAACCTCCGCGCCCGCTTCCTCCTGCGCGCCGGCGAGGCGTGGCCGGTCGCCTTCGCGCCCGAGCTGGGCTGGACGAGCACCGAGTACCCGCTGCTCCTCCCGCTCGCCATCGCGCGGCTGTGGGGGTACGCCGGCGAGGCTGCACCCGCGCCGGCGGCGCTCGCCCTGGTCTTCGCCGCCGCGGCTCCTCTCGCGCTCGCGGCGTCGGCGGGCGCCGCGGCAGGGACCTGGCGCGGAGCGGCCGCCGGCCTCCTGCTCCTGGCCACGCCCGGATACGTGACGCTCGCCGCGAGTCAGTACGCGGACGTGCCCCTCGCGGCCTTCCTGGTGGCGGGGGTGGGTGCCGCCGCCGGGGCCGGGCGCCGAGCCGGCCGTGGGCCGCCGGGATCGCTCCTCGCCGCGGGCCTGTTCCTGGGGCTCGCCGGCTGGACGAAGAACGAGGGAGTGGCCGCGGCCGCCCTCGTCACCGTGATGCACGGGATCTGGGCGTGGCGGGGGGGCGGTCCACGCGCCGCGTTCCGCAACGCGGCGCTGATCGCCACGGGAGCGCTCGTTCCTGCCGCCGCCTGGCTGGTGTTCCACGCGATCGTGACGCCGCGCGTATCCGGCGTCCTGTTCATGGGCCACACGCCCGGAAGCGTGGCAGCGAGCCTGGCGGACCTGCACCGCTGGGCGGTCGTCGCCCGGGGCCTCCTGGGAGGCCTGCCGGGTCTCCGGATCGGCTTCCCTGCCGCCGTCGTGGCCACCGCCGTCGTCCTCGCCGGGCGAGGCCGCGGGGGGCTCGAGCCTCGGACGCTCGTCCTGGCCGGGCTCCTCCTGGCTCTCGACGCCGGCGTGTTCATGATGACGCGCTGGGATCTCGAGTGGCACCTGCGCCTGTCGGCCGACCGGCTCGTCCTCCAGGCCTGGCCCGTGCTGCTGCTGGGGCTCCTCTCCGGATCGGCCGCGGTCCGGGGCGGCGGGAGCGAGGGTGGCGCGACCCCCGCCGCCGGCGGTTGAGAACTCAGCCCCGCGCCAGGATCTTGCGCTCGGCCTTCGCCGGGCGGTCGCCCAGGCAGCGGCGGCGCTTGGGGACGCCCGACTTCTTCTCCGCCTCCGCCGCCGCCCGGAGCGCGGTCACCGCGCGGTCGGTGCCGATCTCGGCCAGCTTCTCCACCGCGGTGCGGCTGATGCGGCAGTCCCTGGCGCCGAGGTCGGCGATGTACGCGCTCTCCCAGTTGGCGAGGGAGCCCTTCTCGAGCTTGTCCAGCGTGCGCACGGCGCCCCAGCGGACGCCGTAGCGGTCGGAGGTCACGAGCGCCTCGAGCCCGTCCTGCGCCGCGACGAGCTTGTTCTTCCAGATGAGGTCCTCGGCCGTCCGCTGGTCCTTGCCGCCGAACGAGGCGACCAGGTTCTCCACCATCCGGCCGTCGGCGACGGAGGGGTCCATGGCAAGGGCGCGCTCGTACGAGGCGACCGCCTCGTGCTGCTTGCCCTCCTTCCACAGGGCGTGCCCCAGGTCCAGCTGCGCCCCCGCGTCGGTCGGGCGGGCGCGGGCCTCCTCGCGCGCGCCGGCCACGTCCGGCACGCCGGCCCCGGCCGCCGCCACGATCCCCGCCACGCCCCCGGCCAGCACCAGGACGGCGACCGCCCCGGCGAGGGCGGCCGCCCGCGGGCGCTGGCGCGCCCGCTCCACCACGCCCCGCACCGCATCCGCGGCGCGCAGCCGCCAGATGGCGAGGGAAGCCTGCACCCGGGCCAGCCAGCGGCCGCCGGGGGACAGGGTCTGCGTCGCCACCAGCCCCGATTCCCCGGGCGAGGCCGCCGGCGAGGGGGTGAGGGGATCGGGCGTCGCGCGTCGCGCCCGGGGCCGCGGCGTGGAGGGCGGGTCGAAGTCGAACGCGCTCGGCTCCGCGACCGCCGGGTGGGGCGGCTCGGGCCGGCGCGGGGCCGAGGCCGCGCGCGGGTCGATTCCTGCCACGGACCGGGGCGTTGGCCCCGCCCTCGGAACCGGCGGCGGACGCGCCGGAGGCTTCCCCTGGTTCTCGGGCATGTTCGAACCCTCCTCGCGGCCGCGCGAGCCCCCCCGGGGCGTCCGCGGCCGCGGTCTCCTCGTCGAAGGCTGCCAGACCGCGCGGCGCCCGCGCAAGGCGCGGCCACCGCATATCCGCGCCGGCTGCAGCACGTCGCCTCCCCATGTGCGCGGAGCGCGGGCGCGTGGGTGGGGGTGCGCCTGCCCCGGCGGTGGTCTAGTATCGCCACCGGCCGGGATGCGATCATGACCTCGCCACGGCGCTCCGACGTCGTCGTCATCGGTGCCGGAATCGCGGGCGCCTCGGTGGCCGCCGAGCTGGCCCCGAACCGGCGCGTCGTCGTCCTCGAGATGGAGGACCAGCCCGGCTACCACACCACCGGCCGCTCGGCGGCCGTCTTCGCGGAGTGCTACGGGAACCGCGTCGTCCGGGCGCTGACGCGCGCCAGCCGCGCGTTCCTGGAGGCGGCCCCGCCCGGCGCCGAGGCTCCGCTGCTCGCGCCGCGGGGGTGGCTCACCATCGCCCGCCCGGACCAGCTGGATCGGCTGGCCGGGCTCGAGCGCGAGCTCGTCTCCCACGGCGGGAAGGTCCGGCGGCTCGGCGAGGCCCAGGCCCGCGACCTCGTGCCCATCCTCCGCCCGGGCCACGTCGCCGCCGCCCTGCTCGACGCCTCGGCCATGGACGTGGACGTCCACGCCCTGCACCAGATCTACCTCCGCCAGCTCCGCCAGTCCGGCGGCGAGACCGTCACCGGGGCCCGTGCCGTGGCCCTCGAGCGAGCGGACGGGAGCTGGCACGTCCGCACCACCCGCGGCGACTTCGCCGCCCCCATCGTGGTCGACGCCGCCGGTGCCTGGGCGGACGAGATCGGCCGCCTGGCCGGCGCCCTCGCCATCGGCCTCGTCCCCATGCGCCGCACCGCCCTGATCGTCGATCTCCCCGCGGGCGTCCGGGCCGCCCGCTGGCCCCTCACCGTGGACGCCGACGAGACCTTCTACTTCAAGCCCGAGGGGGGCAAGCTCCTCGCCTCCCCGGCGGACGAGACCCCCTCGCCGCCCTGCGACGCCCGGCCGGAGGACCTCGACGTGGCCGTCGCCGTGGACCGGCTGGTCGCGGCCTGCGACCTGGAGGTGAGCCACGTGGGCCGGCGCTGGGCCGGGCTGCGCTCGTTCGTCGCCGACCGCAGCCCGGTGGCCGGCTTCGATCCCCGCGCCCCCGGCTTCTTCTGGCTGGCCGGCCAGGGGGGCTACGGGATCCAGACGGCGCCGGCGCTCTCGCGCGTGGCGGCCGCGCTGGTTCGCGGCGAGCCCGTGCCGCCCGACGTCGCCGCCGAGGGCGTCACGGCCGCCCAGCTCGCCCCGGACCGGCTGTCCGGCTCCGCCGCCAGGTGACCGCCGTCAGCCGGCCGGGGCGCCCTCCCGGGCCAGGTCGGACCGGGCCAGGAGGACGACGGCCCCGATGATGAGCGCCCCGCCCGCGACCCGGAGGGCCGTGAGGCGCTCGCCCAGCAGGGCGGCGGCGAGGAGGAGCGTGAAGGCCGGCTCCACGGTGGAGTAGACCGAGGCCCGGACCGCGCCCAGGCGCTGCAGGCCGGCCTGGAAGAGGAAGATGGCGAGCACGGTGCAGACGAGCGCGATGGCGAGCGCGGCGCCCCAGCCGCCCGGGGTGCCCGGAAGGCGCACGCCGCGCACCGCGCCCAGGGCGGCGTAGGAGATGGCCGCGCCGGTGATGATCGCGGTCGAGGAGGCGGTGGGCGTCACCTCCGCGGGGATCCGGCTCCCGGTCAGGATGTAGACGGCGTACGTCGTGGCGGCCAGCGCCGCGAGGAGGATCCCGAGCGGCGTCGCGTCGCCGGCCCGCCCGACGGTGAGGACGCTCCCGACGAGCGCCGTCGCCACCGCCGCCACCTGCAGCGGCGAGAGGGCGTGGCCGAGGACCAGCCGGGAGAGGAGCGCCACCAGGGCCGGGTAGAGGTAGAGCACGAGCGTCACCACGCCCGCCGAGGCCATGGTGAGCGCGGTGAAGTAGAAGAAGGACTGGCCCGCGTATCCCAGGCCGCCCATGGCCGCGAGCACGGCGAGCCAGCGGCCGCGGGGGAGGCGCGCCCCCCTCGCCAGGAGGACCGCCCACAGCACCGCCGCGGCCACGGTGAACCGGAGCAGGAGGAGGGTCGGGGGGTCCACCCCGGACGCGTAGGCCGCCCGGGCGAAGACGGGCATGCTCCCGAAGCAGAGCCCGGAGGCGACCACCGAGATCGTGCCCAGCGCGGTCTCGCGCGCGCGGCTCACCGGGATCCCCGGTCGTCCGCCAGCTCCTCGACCCGGCCGCCGGTGATCCGCCGGAGGTCGGCCGGGGAGAGGGCGAAGACCGCGTGGGGGGACCCGGCGGCCGCCCACACCACCGGGAAGGCCATGAGGTCGCGGTCGATGAGCGTCTCGAGCGGCGCGGCGTGCCCCAGGGGCGGAACGCCCCCGATGGCGAAGCCGGTGCGGCCGCGCACGAAATCGGCGTCCGCCCGCTCGACCGGCCCGCCGGCCAGGGCCGCGAGCCTCTCCTCGCTGGCCCGGTTGGTCCCGCTCACCAGCACGAGCAGGGGGCCGTCGGTGGCCGTCTTCCGGAAGACGAGCGACTTCACGATCTGCGCCACCTGGCAGCCGAGCGCCGACGCGGCGTCCTGGGCGGTGCGGGTGCTGGCCGCCAGCTCCCTCACCTCGCTGGCCAGGCCCGCCGCGGCCAGGGCCTCGCGCACGCGCTGGACGCTGCCGCCGGTCCGTCCCACCGCCGCCCCTCCCTACTCGCCGAGGTAGGCCCGACGCACCTCGGGGTTCTCGGCCAGCTCCGCGGCGGTGCCCCCGAGCGCGATGGTCCCGGTCTCGAGGACGTAGCCGCGGTGGGCGAACTTGAGCGCCATGGCGGCGTTCTGCTCCACGAGCAGGATGGTGGTGCCCTGGCGGTTGATGTCGAGGACCGTCTCGAAGATCCGCTCGACCACCACGGGCGCGAGCCCCATGCTCGGCTCGTCGAGCAGGAGCAGGCGCGGGTTCGCCATCAGGGCCCGGCCGATGGCGAGCATCTGCTGCTCGCCTCCCGAGAGCGTCCCGGCCACCTGCCCGAGGCGCTCCTTCAGGACGGGGAACAGGCCGAAGACCCGCTCCAGGTCGGCCTCCACGCGGTCGTCCCTGCGGAGGTAGGCGCCCATGGCCAGGTTCTCGCGCACCGTGAGCCGGTTGAAGATGCGGCGTCCCTCGGGCACGTGGCCCACGCCGCGCGCCACGATCTCGTGGGGCGGCACGCCGGCCAGCGCCTGGCCCTCCAGGGCGATGCGCCCGCGGCGCGGCACCAGGAGCCCCGAGATGCTCCGCAGGGTGGTGGTCTTCCCGGCCCCGTTGTTGCCGAGGATGGCGACGATCTCGCCCTTCTGCACGGCGAGGCCCACGCCCTTGAGCGCGTGGATCTGGCCGTAGTAGACGTCGAGGTCATCGACTTCCAGCACTGGACCTCCGGGCGGTGTCCCACGAGGCGCGGCCCAGGTAGGCCTCGACCACCTTCGGGTTGGCCTGGACCTCCTGCGGCTTGCCCTCGGCGATCTTCTCCCCGTGGTCGAGCACGGTGACCCGGTCGGAGACGCCCATCACCACGCGCATGTTGTGCTCGATGAGGAGGATGGTCAGCTTCAGCTCGGCCACCAGGCGCCCCAGGAGCGCCATCAGGGTGGCCGCCTCGCCCTGGGTCATGCCGCAGGTGGGCTCGTCCAGGAGCAGGAGCCGGGGCTCGGAGCCGAGCGCGCGGGCGATCTCCAGCCGGCGCTGGTCGCCGTACGGCAGGTTGCGCGCCAGCTCGTTGCCGCTGGCGCGGAGCCCGACCCGGTCGAGGAGCTCCAGCGCGTGCGCCCACAGCCGCGACTCGGTCCGGTGGAAGCGGGGCCCGCGGGCCAGCACGTCCCGCAGGCCGAGCCCGACGCGCCCGTGCATGCCGACGAGCACGTTCTCGATGGCCGTCATGTTGCCGAAGAGCCGGATGTTCTGGAAGGTCCGGCAGATCCCGAGCGAGGTGACCTGGTCCGGGCGCAGGCCGACCAGGGAGTGTCCCTGGAAGGTGACGGTCCCGTCGTCCGGCGCGTAGAGCCCGGTGAAGCAGTTGAAGAGCGTGGTCTTGCCGGCGCCGTTCGGGCCGATGATGGAGGCGATCCCCGACTCCAGGGAGAAGTCCACGTTGGAGAGGGCGGTGAGGCCGCCGAAGCGCTTGGTGACCGACCGCGCCTCGAAGAGCGCGCTCATGCGGCCTCCGGCGGCCCGGCCTCGGCGGTGCGGGGGGGGTGGGCCAGCTCCCGCTGGCGGCGGCGCGCCGGCAGGATCCCCTGCGGGCGGAAGATCATCATCAGGATGAGGATGATCCCGAAGATCATCCGCTCGTACTTGGCCGGCTCGAGCTGGGTGGGCAGGTCGGCCAGGTTGAAGCCGAACACGGTGACGCCGGCGTTCTTCAGCTCGTTGAGCCAGAGCGAGAGGCCCTTCAGCACCTGGAGGTTCAGGACCGTCACCACCGTGGCCCCCAGCACGGCGCCGGGGATGGAGCCCATGCCGCCCAGGATCACCATGGCCAGGACGCCGATCGACTCGAGGAAGGTGAACGACTCGGGGTTGATGAAGACCTGCTTGGCCGAGAAGACCACGCCGATGATGCCGGCGAAGGAGGCGCCGCAGGCGAAGGCCATGAGCTTCATGCGCACGAGCGGCACGCCCATGGCCTGGGCGGCCAGCTCGTCCTCCCGGATCGCCTCCCAGGCCCGCCCGATGTGCGAGTTCTCCAGGCGGCGGTTGACGAGGACGACCACCACCACGATGAGCAGCACCAGGAAGTAGAAGTACTCGCCGTAGGGCAGGCCGAAGGGCGCCGGCGGGCGCCCGATGGGGGTTATGCCCTTGGGGCCGTTGGTGAAGTTGATGGGCTTGTCGAGGTTGTTGGCGAGGACGCGGATCACCTCGCCGAAGCCGAGCGTGACCACGGCCAGGTAGTCGCCGCGGATCCGCAGGACCGGGAGGCCGAGGATGATGCCGGTGATGGCCGCCACCACCAGCCCGACCAGCAGGAAGGCGAAGAACCAGGCGGGGGCGAGCGGGAAGCCGCCCCCGAAGATGGCGTTCGCCTGCGGCGACCCGAAGATGGCCCAGGAGTAGGCGCCGACCGCGAAGAACGCCACGTACCCCAGGTCGAGCAGGCCGGCCAGGCCCACCACGATGTTCAGCCCCAGCGCCAGGGCGGCGAAGATGCCGACCTGGGTCGCGATCTCCAGGTAGTAGCCGTTGAAGGCCCCGATCACCGGCATCATCACCAGGAGCGCGAAGGCGAGGACCGCCCACCGGATCCGCTGGGGGAGGCCGGACAGGTAGACGTAGAGCAGCGCGCCCTCGAAGGAGAGGAAGGCCAGCACCGAGCGGGGGAAGATCCACACCGCGACCGCGGAGAGGGCGAGAAAACCGAGGGCCAGCGCGAGCCGGCCGATCATGCCCGCTCCCGGACGACCTCGCCCAGCAGGCCCTTGGGGCGGAAGATCAGGATGAGGATCAGCACCGAGAAGGCGAAGATGTCCTTGTACTCGGCGCCGAAGGCGCCGTCGGTGAGCAGGGACATGTAGGACGCGGCGAAGGCCTCGAGGAGCCCCAGCACCATCCCGCCGGCCATGGCGCCGGGGATGTTGCCGATGCCCCCCAGCACCGCGGCGGTGAAGGCCTTCAGGCCGGGGATGAAGCCGGTGTAGGCGTTGATGAAGCCGTACTGGACGCCGAAGAGCACGCCGGCGGCGCCGCCCATGGCGCCGCCGATGAGGAACGTGAGCGAGATGATCCGGTTGACGTTGATGCCCATGAGGCTGGCCGCGGTCTGGTCCTCGGCCACGGCCCGGATGGCCGCTCCCACCTTGGTGCGGTTGACCAGGGCGTGGAGCCCCCACAGCATCAGGAGCGCCCCGGCCATGACCACGAGCGACTTCACCGAGACGTCGATGGTCTCGGTGATCTCCAGCCGCTCGTTGAGCGCGTCGACGTCCGGGTAGACGAGGTTGAAGGCGTTGCGCCAGATGGACTCGACGAAGCGGATGAAGTCCTGGAGGAAGAAGGAGACGCCGATGGCCGAGATGAGGGGGATGAGCCGCGGCGCGTTCCTGAGCGGCCGGTAGGCGACCCGCTCGATGGTGACGGCCAGCAGGGCGCTCGCGGCCATTCCCGCCGCCAGCACCAGCAGGAGCAGGAGCGGCCACGGCACGTCGGCCAGCACGCCCGCGGCCTTCAGCCCCAGCAGGATCTCGACGCCCACGAAGGCGCCGAAGATGAAGATCTCCGAATGCGCGAAGTTGATGAACTCCAGCACCCCGTAGACCATCGTGTAGCCCAGCGCGATCAGGGCATACATGAACCCCAGCACGAGGCCATCGAGGACGACCTGCGGGAGGATGCCGATGAGGAGCGGGAAGTCCATGCGTTCAGCCGCGGGGAGCGCGAGCGGGCGCCGGACGGTGCCGTGCGCCCGCTCGGGCGGCGGCTGAAGGTCCTAGGCCCCGGGCGTGGGCGCGGCGATGCTCAGCCGCTGGACTTCCTTGTTCTCGCCCCACTTCTGGGGATCGTCGCTCGCGACCTGGAGCACGAAGTAGAGC
>DATIUR010000190.1:0-17223 GCA_035466675.1 Anaeromyxobacteraceae bacterium
CCGCGGGGGGCGTTGCCCGAGGCGCGGAGCGTTCGAGCGCGGGAGGGCTTCTTCGGTCGGGGCTCGGACCGGCAGCGGCGCCGGTCCAGCCGCTGCGATCCGGGCCGCACCGGAGCGTGCTGGCAGGGCGCCGATGCCGGCGGGAGCGGCGGCCGTACCCTGTCCTGCGAGCTGCGGAGCGCCGAGGGGAACGCCTGCCCCGCGGGGCCCGTGGGCGGATCCTGCGCTTCCGTGATCCCGAATCGAGGACCGCCGTTCAGGGCGCCTGCTTCTCCTTCTCCTGGGTCTCCGCGCGCCACAGCTCCTTCGTGTCGAACTCGGCCTCGGGCCCGCCGGTGTCGAGGACGATCTCCGGGGAGCGGACCACCTCGCGCCGCCCGGCCACGTCCCGGGCCGAGACGGTGAGGCGCTGCGCGCCCTCGGAGAGCTCGACCACGTGGCGGAAGGCGCCGTCCGGAGCCACCGGCACCGGCACGGCGCCGACCGCGACCTGCGCGCCCGGCGAGGCGCGGCCGGTGACGACGAAGCTGCGCTGCGCCGTGACCTGCTCCTCGGGCCAGGCCACCTTGAGGAGCAGCGAGGGCGGGATGGGCGCCGGGCTCGTGGGAGCGGCGCCCTCGGCCGCGGCGGACTGCTGCCCGCTCCGCAAGAGGACGGTGCGTCCGGCGGAGCGGAACTCCGCCTGGCCGCGCGCCACCCCCACCGCCACGACCGGACCGGAGCGCAGCACCGACACCTCGCCGCCGCGCGTACGGGCGACCGCGTCCCGCACCGAGGCGATCTCGACCGCCCGCTCGGCGTCGTCGCGCACGGTGGCCGAGACGCGCCCCTCCTCGAGCCGGAACCGGGAGAGCTCCTGGGTGATCTCCTCGATCCCGAACCGCGAGGCGCCGTCGAGGACCACGTGGTAGCTCTCGCCCGCCGCCAGCTCCAGCCGGGCCCCCGGTCCGGTGGCCACCGCGTCGTCGGGGGCGAGCCGGTCGCCGCTCGCCAGGGGCGCCCGCCCGCCGCCGCGGCGCAGCACCTCCGCCCGGCCGCTCACCGAGGCCACCACCACCGGGACCGGCCCCGGGGATGGGGGCGGGCCGGCCACCGGCGCCGGGCCGCGCCCGAGCAGGAGCAGGTACGCCCCGGTGGCCGCCCCGACGAGCAGGGCGGCGGAGGCCCAGAACGCCACCTGATCGCGCCGCACCGGCATCCGGGTCGCGACTATACCGCGGGCGGAGAGGTGGCCGGCAGGATCACCGCGAACGCCGAGCCCTGCCCGGGATTCGACTCGACGTCGATCCTCCCGCCGTGCTCCGCCACGATCCGGTAGGTCACCGAGAGCCCGAGGCCGACGTTGCTCCACAGCTCCTTGGTGGTGAAGAAGGGCTCGAAGATGCGGGGCATCACCTCGCGCGAGATCCCCTTGCCGTCGTCGCGCACCGTGAGCCGCGCCTCGCGGCCGTGCAGGCGCGTGGAGACGGCGACGCGGCGCCCGGCGGATCCCAGGCAGGCGGTGCGCGCGTTGGAGAGGAGGTTCAGCACCACGTGGGCGAGGTGCCCGGCGTCGCCGCGGACCCACGGGGCCGGCTCGCCGAGGTCCATCTCGAGCGCGATGCCGGCGTCGCGGATCTGGCCTTCCGCCAGGGTGAGGGCGTCGGCCGCCACCCGGTTGAGATCGATCGGCTGGAAGTCCGGCTCGGCCCGCTGCTGGCTGAACCGGAGCAGCTTCTGGGTCACGTCGCGGCACCGCCGCGCCAGCTGCTCGATCTTCTCCACCGGCTCCCGCCGGCCGTCGCCCGGGGGCCACTCCTCCAGCAGGAGCTGCGCGTGGCCCAGGATGCCGGTGAGCGGGTTGTTGATCTCGTGGGCCACGCCGGCCCCCAGCTGCCCGATGGCGGCCAGCTTCTGGGCCTCGACCACCTGGCCCTGCGCCTCGCGCAGCGCGCGGGCGCGCGCCTCCACCTCCCGCTGCAGCTCCTCGTTCCAGCGCTCGAGACGCCCCCGCGCCCCGGCCAGCTCCTCGGCCATGGCGTTGAAGGTGCGCGAGACCGCGCCGATCTCGTCGGCTCCGCCCGGCGGAAGGCGCACCGAGAGGTCGCCCGAGCCGAGGGCCCGGGCCGCCTCCTCGATCCGGGAGAGGCCGCTTCCCAGCGCGCGGGCGAGCCAGCCCGCCAGGGCGAGCACCACCCCCAGCACGGCCAGGCTCGCCAGGAGCACCGTGCGGCGCAGGGCGGTCACCTCGGCGTAGGCGTCCGGCTCGGGGAGCCGCATCACCACGCCGAGGCCGCCGCCCTCCGACACGGGGGCGAAGGCGGCCAGCGCCCGTCCCCCCTCCCCGTCCAGCGTGCCGGCCCGGGGCGCCGCCCCGAGCAGGCCGGCGAGCGCCGCGCGGTCGGGAGGATGGTCCGCCCCCCGGCCCGAGGCGGCGAGCACCGCTCCGTCGCCGTCCACCAGGAAGGCCGCGCCGGCGCTCCCCGCGGCCGCCTCCAGGCGGCGCACCGCGCCTTCGAGCGGCAGGCGCGCGCCCAGGCGCCAGGCCCTCCCGCCGCCCGCCGGGACCGCCCGCACCACCGCGATCTGCGGGCCGCGCGCCGGATCGACGTAGACCGAGAGAACGAGGCCCCCCGGCGCGTCCGGGCCGGCCTGCACCTGCCGCAGGAAGACTTCCCCGCCGGATCCGGGGAACGCCCCGGCCGTCCCGCCGCGCTCCAGGAACGCGCGCGGCACGCCCCGGGGGTCCACCAGGGCGGCGGCGGCCGCGCCGGTGGCATCCGACACCACCAGCGCCAGCAGCCCGCGCAGCTCGGCGGGGCTGAGGCGGTCCGGGTCGAAGGACCCGGCCATCGAGCGGAGGGTCCGGTCGAGCTGGGAGAGATCGGAGGCGATGCCCTCCGCCGCGAAGCGGGCCACCGCCGTCTGCTCGGCGGCGATGCGGGCCTGCAGGGCGCGCTGGGTGGCCCCCACCACGGCGAAGCCCACGCCCACGAGCGGGGCCACGGCGGCGGCGAGCGCGAACAGGACCAGCTTGCGGTAGAGCTTCACGCGGCCGCCCCATCATCCACCAGGTGGACGCTGCCGGGCACCCGCTTCGCGCGCTGCTTCAGCTCCGCCGCGACGCGGGCCACCTCCTGGTGCTGACGGAAGCGGCCGGCCGTGACCACCACGGTGGCGATGGAGAGCGACAGGATGGGGAACCGACGCCGGGTCCCGAACCGATCCTTGGCCTCGATGTAGCCCCGCTCGCGATCCTCCCGATCGTAGTAGAGCGGGATGACCCGGTCGAAGGCCGCGATGGCCTCCTTGCAGACGCGGTCGGCCCGCTCCGGCACGGTCAGGATCACGAAGTCGTCGCCGCCCACGTGCCCCAGGAACGCCTCCTCCCCGCCGTGGGCGGCCAGCACGTCCGAGAGGATCCGGGCCGTCTGCAGGACCACGCCGTCGGCCTTGGCGTACCCGTACGTGTCGTTGAACGCCTTCAGGTTGTCGAGGTCGAGATAGGAGAGCGAGAAGGGGATCTGGGCCTGGAGCCTCCGGTCCACCTCGCGCTCGATGGCCCGGTTGCCCGGGAGCCGCGTCATGGGGGAGGCGTGCAGGGCGGCCTCGCGCCGCCGGAGGACGCCGTCGATGCGGGCCACCAGCTCCTGGGCGTCGAAGGGCTTGGTGAGGTAGTCGTCCGCTCCCAGGCGCAGGCCCCGGGTCTTGTCGGAGATCTCGCCCCGGGCCGTGAGGAACACGGCGGCGAACGGCTCGGCGCCGCGCTGGGCGTTCAGCCCCTCCAGGAGCTGGAAGCCGTCGCCGTCGGGGAGCTGCACGTCCACGAGCAAGAGCTGGGGCCTCCGCTCCCGGACCAGGCGCCGCGCCTCGGCGCAGGTGCCGGCCTCGTCCACCTCGTAGCCGTGCGTGGTGAGGACGTCCACGCAGATGGCCCGGATGGCCGGGTCGTCGTCCACCACCAGCACGCGCTGACCGGAGGGGCGGCCCCGGCGCACCAGCCCCTCCACCGCCTCGACGAGCGCGGCCGGCTCGGCGGGCTTCGCCACGAACCCCTCGGCCCCGGCCCGGAACGACTCCTCCCGGGCCTCCGGCGCGCTGAAGGCGAGGAGCACGGCGTCGCGGGTGTCGGCGTCGTGGTGGAGCAGGTCCCCCACCGGCATCCCGGCGATGCCGGTCAGCCGCGGATCGTAGACCACCAGGCGGGGGCGCACCCGCCGCGCCACGGCCAGCGCCTCCTCGGCGCTCTCGGCGGAGTGGCCGCGCAGCCCGCGCCGGCGCAGGATGCCCTTCACCAGCGCGGCGGTGTCGCGATCGTCCACCACCACCACCTGGGCCGGCTCCTGCGGCGGAGGCGTGAGCGCCGGCGCGCCCTCCGGCGCGACCTCGGGTGGCTCGAGCGGCAGCACCGCCAGGAAGGTCACCCCCTGGGCGGGAGCGCTCTCGGCCCAGATGCTGCCGCCGTGGGCCTCCACGATCCCGCGGGAGATGGCCAGCCCGAGCCCGGTGCCCCGGACCCGCCGGCTCCGCTCGGTCCGCTCGAACTTCTCGAAGATCCGCTCCAGGTCCGGCTCCGGGATGGCGTCGCCGTTGTTCCAGACCGAGAAGCCGACCAGGCCGGGGAGCGCCGGCGAGGTGAAGAGCCGGAGGCGGATGACGCCGTTGTCGGGCGTGAACTTCACCGCGTTGGTGAGCAGGTTCGAGACGACCTGGCCGATGCGGGTGGCGTCGGCCACCACGCGCACCGGGTCGCGCGGGACGTCGGCGGTGAGCTGCTGCCCCTTCTCGGCGGCGGCCGGCTGGTAGCGCTCGGCGGTGGTGCGCACCAGCTCGTCCAGGTAGGTGACCTCCGCCTCCATCGACATCTTGCCCTTGGCCAGGCGGGCCAGGTCGAGCAGCTCGTCCACCAGCGCGTTGAGCCGCTCGGTCGAGTCGCGCGCCATCCTGAGGTAGCGGAGCTGCTTCGCCTGCACCTCCCCGGCCAGCCCGCCCAGCAGGAGATCGAGGGCGCCGGTCACGGCGGTGAGCGGGGTGCGCAGCTCGTGGCTCACCACCTGGACGAACTCCTCCTTCCGCTCGTCCAGCCGCTTCTGCTCGGTCACGTCGCGGAGCACCACCGCCACGCCGGACAGCCTCCCGTCCGACTCCACCACCGGGGAGACGATCGAGGAGAGGGTCCGGTCGAGCAGGTGGACCTCCTCGGTCACGAAGGCCTTCCCGGAGGCGCCCGGGTCGAGCCCCCGGACCAGGTCGAAGGGGTAGAAGCCGAGCGCGTCCTTGAGCCAGCGCACCGAGAGCGGCCGCGCCAGCGGGGCGCCGAGCATGCGCCGGGCGGCCGGGTTCGCCACCACCTCCTCGCTCCCCAGGGTCGCCACCAGGAGCCCGTCGGCCATCGACTCGACCACCCGCTCCAGGCGGTGGCGCTCGCCCTGCACCTTGGCGGCGAAGGCGCGCAGGGAGGCGCCGAGCTCGTTCACCAGCACGTCGAGCACGCGGGCGTCGCCCTCCCCGAACGCGTCCGCGAGCGTGCTCTCCAGGACCACCAGGCCGGCCAGCGCGCCGTCGTGCTGGACGGGCAGCGTGAGGCGCGAGACGAAGGCGCCGGGCGCGACGCCGGTCCCTCCCCCCGAGACCCGGATCTGCAGCCCCCCCTCGTCCACGCCCGCCCCGCCCCGCTCGCGCCAGGCGGCCAGCACGCCCTCCTTCACGTGCAGGAGCCCCGGCTCGGCCAGGGCGGTGACCGGCCGGATGATGAGGAGCGGCGGCGAGGTCTCGGGCACGAGCAGCGCCGCCACCACGTCGCAGGGGACGATGCGCGGCAGCCGCTCCACCAGCCGCTCCACCAGGGCGAGCGGGCTCTCGGCCACGCCCACGTCGCGCGCCACGTCGGTGGCGGCGAGCAGCGCGGCGAACCGGCGCTCCAGCTCGGCATGGAGCCGGGCCCGGTCGCGCTTCAGCTGCACCTGCTCGAGCGCCCGGATCACCGTCTGCCGGAGGTCGGCGTTGTCCCAGGGCTTGGTCAGGTAGCGGTAGACCTGGCCCCGGTTGATGGCGTCGACGATCTCCTTCGGGTCGGTGTAGGCGGTGAGCAGGATCGCGGTCAGGTCCGGCCAGCGCTGCCGGGCGCGCGCCACCAGCTCGATGCCGGTCATCCCCGGCATCCGCTGGTCGGTCACGAGCAGGTCCACCTCGAACTTCTCGAGGATGGCCAGCGCCTCCTCCGCGCTCGATGCCGTGAGCGTGACGTACCCGTCCTGGTGGGGGAACGTCTTCCGGAGGAGTCCGAGGACCTCCGCCTCGTCGTCCACGAAGAGGATGACGTGGGCCATTCGCTGACGCTGTACCCCCTCGCGGCCGCCTATTGCCGCGGAATGTAGCAGATCGCACCGACGGGGACCGGCCCGGAGGGAGGGGGCTGCGGCGCACCGGGGGCGGTGGCGCGGCACCCACCCTGGGTCGGATGGCCCGGCTTGCGGTGGAGGCCCCCAAGCGGCTATAAGCTCCCGCCTTTTCGAAGCACCGGGAGCCGGATGACCCCCCGCGAGCAGATCCGCAACGTCGCCATCGTCGCGCACGTCGACCACGGGAAGACCACCCTCGTCGACCACATGCTGCGCCAGGCGGGCGTGTTCCGCGCCAACGAGCTGCTGGTCGAGCGCGTGATGGACTCGAACGACCTCGAGCGCGAGAAGGGAATCACCATTCTCGCCAAGAACACCGCGGTCACCTGGGGGGGCATCAAGATCAACATCGTGGACACGCCCGGCCACGCCGACTTCGGCGGCGAGGTGGAGCGGGCCCTCAGGCTGGTGGACGGGATCCTGCTCCTGGTGGACGCCGCCGAGGGCCCCCTCCCCCAGACCCGCTTCGTGCTCTCGAAGGCGCTCGCGCTGGGCCTGCCCTCGGTGCTGGTGCTGAACAAGGTCGACCGCCAGGACGCGCGGGCCAAGGAGGTCCTCGACCTCGTCTACTCGCTCTACATCGACCTCGGCGCGAACGAGCGCCAGATCGACTTCCCGGTGATCTACGCCATCGCCCGGGAAGGTCGGGCCGCCCACACGCTGGCCGGCGCCTTCGAGGCCGAGTCCCTCCGGCCACTCTTCGACGCCATCCTCTCGCACGTGCCGCCCCCGCCCGCCGGCGACGGCGACTCGCTGCGGATGCTGGTGGACAACCTCGACTACGACGACTACGTGGGCCGGCTCGCCATCGGCCGCGTCACCTCGGGCCTGCTGCGCGAGGGCGATCCCATCGCGGTGGTCCGCGAGGAGGGTCGCGTCCTCCCGGCCCGGGTGGTGAGGCTCTACGTCTTCGACGGGCTCAAGCGGGTGGAGGTGAAGGAGGCGGGCCCCGGCGAGATCGTCTGCGTCGCTGGCGCCGAGGAGATCGGCATCGGCGACACCATCGCCGACCCGCGAGACCCGGGGGCGCTCCCGCGCATCAGCGTCGAGGAGCCGACCATGTCCATGGTCTTCCGGGTGAACGACGGGCCCTTCGCCGGGCGGGAGGGCAAGTACGTCACCAGCCGGAACCTGCGGGACCGCCTCTTCCGCGAGGCCTACCGGAACGTCTCGATACGGGTGGAGGAGACCGAGACGCCCGACGCCTTCAAGGTGGTGGGGCGCGGCGAGCTGCAGCTCGCCGTCATCGTGGAGAACATGCGGCGGGACGGGTACGAGCTGACCGTGTCGAACCCGGAGCCGGTCCTCAAGACCATCGAGGGCGAGGTGCACGAGCCCATGGAGCTCCTCGTCTGCGACCTGCCCGACGACGCGGTGGGCGGCGTGACCCAGAGCATGGGCAACCGGCGCGGCCGGATGGTGGACATGCAGCCCCTCGGCTCGGGCCGCACCCGGCTCCAGTTCCGGGTACCGGCGCGCGGCCTCATCGGCTTCCGCTCGGACTTCCTCACCCTCACCCGGGGCGAGGGCATCATGTCCTCGCAGTTCGACGGCTACGAGCCGTGGCAGGGGCGCATCGGCAAGCGGACCACCGGCGCCATCGTGGCGGACCGCGAGGGCGACGCGGTGGCCTACGCCTGCTTCTACGCGCAGGAGCGGGGCGCGCTCTTCGTGCGCCCGGGCGACCGCGTCTACGCCGGCATGATCGTGGGCGAGCACGCCCACGAGAACGACATCGACTTCAACATCTGCAAGGAGAAGAAGCTCACCAACATCCGCGCCGCGGGCCGGGACGAGAACATCATCCTCACGCCGCCGCGCGAGATGGGGCTGGAGAAGTCGCTCGAGTGGATCGCCGAGGACGAGCTGGTCGAGGTGACGCCGCGCTCGGTCCGGCTGCGGAAGCGGTTCCTCGACCCCACGATCCGGTACAAGATCGAGCGGGACCGGAAGAAGGGCCTGAGCGCGGCGATGTGAGGGGAAGCAAGGCGCCGGGCTGCGGGCTACGGCAGAAGCGCCGAATTTCCTGGAGCCTGGAGCCCGAAGCCTGCATCTCTCACACCTTGGGCTTGGCCCGCTCGCGGACTTCCTGCTTCTGCTTCGGCCGCGGCTGGCCCTTCACCGCGGTGCCCACGAAGAGCAGGCCGTCGGCGTGGCCCGGGACCGCGCCCTTCACCAGCAGCACGTTCTGCGCGGGCTCGATCCCGACCACGGTCAGGTTCTGCACCGTGATGTCGTCGACCCCGTACTGGCCGGGCAGGTGCTTGCCCTTCCAGACCTTGCCGGGCGTCTTGCGCTGCCCGACCGCGCCGATGTGGCGGTGGTGCTCGTGCGAGGAGGCGCTGTCGCGGGCGGCGCCCTTCATGCCCCAGCGCTTCACCACGCCGGTGAATCCCCGGCCCTTGGTCACGCCCGACACGTCGACGCGCTGGTTCGCCTGGAAGACCTTGTCCACCGTGAGCACGTCGCCGGCCTTGAGCTCGCCGAGCAGGTTGGCGTCCTTGACGCGCACCTCGCGCAGGTGGCGGAAGACCGGGGTTCCCGCCTTCTTGAAGACGCCCACCTCGGGCCGGCTCAGGCGGCGCTCGTGCTTCGCGTCGAGCGGCTCGAAGCCGAGCACGACGGCGTCGTAGCCGTCCCTGTCGGCCGTCTTCCGGCGGACCACCGTGCAGGGCCCCGCCTGGAGGACCGTCACCGGGACGCAGTCGCCCTCCTCGGTGAAGACCTGCGTCATCCCCACCTTCTTCGCCAAGAGACCGGTCGCCATCGTGCACCTCGCAGTGGTCCGCCGCGCGTCGAGAGGGCCGCGGAGGACGTGCCCAGGGAAGGGCGAGGGGTGTACTCGCCCCGGGGTACCCTGTCAAGCGCGGGGCAGGGCGAGCAGGTAGGTCCGCCCCTCGAGCGAGAGGCGACCGAGGAGCGCGGCGCCGATGCGGCGGGCGGCCGCCAGCCCGAGCGCGCTCCCCTTCGGATCCGAGGGGGTGCCCTTGCGCGGGTCGTCCAGGGCGCCCTCGGCGGGCGGCGCGCCGGTCACCCGGATCTCCGCGAGCTCGCCGGCCGCGCGCGCCTCCACCCGCACGGCCACCCCGTCCCTCGAGGCAGCGCGCAGGATCGCGTCGAGCGCCCGCTCGAGGAGCGCCCGATCGGCGGCCGCGCCCAGCCCTGGCTGCACCTCGGCGGAGAGCGACAGGCCCGGGAGGCGCGCCGCCACCGCCTCGAGCGCCTCGCCCACCCCGACCGGCTCCGCCCGGACCGGAAGCCCTCCGGCGTCGAGGCGCTCGATGAGCAGGTGGTCCTCGACCAGCTGCCGCACGCGCCCGAGCGAGCGCAGGCACATGGCGGCGAGCTTGTCCCCGCGCGCACCGGCACGCTCCGCGGGCGGCATGCGGGCGAGGAGCTCGGCGCTCCAGAGGGCGGTGGAGAGGGGGTTTCGCACCTCGTGCGCGACGAATCCCAGGTATCCGCCGCGGCCCTCTTCCCAGCGCCCTTCGTCGTCCCGTCCCGGCAAGAGCCTCCCCGTCGCGCGTCGAACGTCCGCCAAAGGTGTGCAACCGCGCGCCTTCGCGCAAGGGGGAGGCGTGCACCCCCTGCGCGGGGCCGGAAGGACTTACAGCCGAAAAACCCGAGCGGGGAAGGCCACCTGGCGAAGGGGGGTGAACAAATTACCGGATCCCGCTCCCGCACGGGGATGGGAGGTCCCCACGAGGTCGGTCAAGTACCCGAGATTGCTGCTCCCATCGGGTCGCTCACCGCGGCACGTCGGTTGCTCTCCGGGTTCCTGCGGCCCCACGACTTCTTCGAGGAGCGACGATGGCGCGAGCAGCGCGGAGCACGCCCGGTTCGTTCGAGCTCTACCTCGCGGAGATCGGCAGGTTCCCCCTGCTCAGCGCCGAGGAGGAGCGGCAGCTCTCGCGCGAGTACCGCGACCGCCAGGACACGCGCGCGGCGCACCGCCTCGTCTCCTCCAACCTGCGGTTCGTGGTGAAGGTCGCCTACGAGTACCGATCGTACGGCCTGCGCATGGCCGACCTCGTCCAGGAGGGGAACCTCGGCCTCATGAAGTCGGTGCAGAAGTTCGATCCGGACAAGGGCATCCGGCTCATCTCCTACGCCGTCTGGTGGATCCGCGCCTACATCCAGAACTACCTGCTGCGCTCCTGGTCCCTGGTGAAGCTCGGCACGACGCAGGCGCAGCGAAGGCTCTTCTTCTCCCTGGCGCGCGCCAGGCGCGAGCTTCTCGGCTCCTCCCCGGACCAGGGGCCCGACGCGGACGAAGGGGACGCGAGCCGGATCGCGCGGCGCCTGCGCGTCAGGCCGGGGGACGTGCGGGAGATGGAGCAGCGGCTGGAGGGACGCGACCTCTCCCTCGACGCCCCCGTGGGAGAGGAGGGGGCCGCCAGCCACCTCGACTTCGTGGTGGGCGACGCCGGGTCCCAGGTGGACGACCTCTCGCAGGCCGAGGAGCGGCAGATGGTCCGGGACCGCGTGGGCGAGGCGCTCGCCCTCCTCGACGCGCGCGAGCGCTTCATCATCGAGCGGCGCGTGATGAGCGACCGGCCCATGACGCTGAAGCAGCTGGGCGACCACTTCGGCTTCTCGCGCGAGCGGGCCCGCCAGCTCGAGATCCGCGCCAAGGAGAAGCTCCGGGAGGGCCTGCGCGCCCTCTGCGCCGAGATCGGCTGGCCGGGCGACGACGCCGCCGCGGCCTGAGGTCCGGCCCCTACGCCATGCCGTGCTTCTTCAGGCGGTAGCGCAGGGTGTCGCGGGAGACCCCCAGGAGCCGCGCCGCCTTCGACTGGTTCCCGTTGGCGCGCTCCATCGCCTCGGCGATGAGCCGCTTCTCCACGTCGTCGAGCGCGAGGCCCTGCTCGCTGACGGCCGGCGCGCCGATCCGCTCGCCCGCTCGCGGTCCCTGCGCCCGCCGCACCTCCGGGGGGAGGTGCTCCGGCCGGACCTCGTCCGCCCCCGCGTGGAGGATGAAGGCCCGCTCGATCACGTTCCGCAGCTCGCGCACGTTCCCGGGCCACTGGTAGCCCTGCAGGAGCTCCATCGCGGTCGGGGCGATGCCCTTCACCTGCCGGCGCATCTCCTGGTTGAAGCGCGCCACGAAGTGCGCGGTGAGCACCGGGACGTCCTCGAGGTGCTCCCGCAGCGGCGGCACCGCCACGCGCAGGACGTTGAGCCGGAAGAAGAGGTCGGCGCGGAACCGGCCCTCCGAGACGCGCTCCTCCAGGTTCACGTTGGTGGCGGCGATGACGCGCACGTCGGCCCGCAGCTCCTGCACGCCGCCCACCCGCCGGAAGGCCTTGTTCTCGAGGAGGCGCAGGAGCTTGGCCTGGCCACCCGGCGGGAGGTCGCCGATCTCGTCCAGCATCACCGAGCCGCCCTCGGCCGTCTCGAACAGGCCCCGCTTCTGCGCGTGGGCGTCGGTGAACGCGCCGCGCTCGTGCCCGAACAGCTCCGACTCGAGCAGCGGCTCGGGCAGCGCCGCGCAGTTCACCTGGAGGAAGGGGCGCTCGGCGCGCGCGCCCTGGAAGTGGATGGCTCGCGCCACCACCTCCTTGCCCGAGCCGCTTTCGCCCTCGATGAGCACGGTGGTGGTGTCGCTGCTGGCCAGGCGGCCGATCATGGCCCGGAGCTGCTCCATGGTCGCCGAGCCGCCCACGATCGCGTCGAGCGCGTTGGCGGCGCGACGCTCCGCGGTGAGGGTGGCGATCTGCCGCTTGGTACGGACCGTGGCGAGCGCCCGCTCCACCGCGGCGTCCAGGGCCTGGAACGGGAAGGGCTTCACCAGGAAGTCGACCGCCCCGTGCTTCATGGCCTCCACGGCCACGTCCACCGTGCTGTGGGCCGACATCATCACCACCGCCATCTCCGGGTGGAGGGCCAGGGCGCGCTGGAGCGCCTGGACGCCGTCGATCCCGGGCAGCTTGACGTCGAGCAGGACCAGGTCCGGCGGGCTGGCCGCGATCGACTCGAGCGCCTGCTCGCCCGACTCGGCCGTCAGCACCTCGTAGCCGCTGCGCTGGAGCCGCTCCGAGACCGACCAGCGGATGAGCTTCTCGTCGTCGACGACGAGGATGCGGGCGGAGGGAGCGTTCACGCTGCGTGCTCTCCCCCCTGCCGGCTGGACTGCGCCTGGCGAAGGGTGACGGTGAAGATCGCGCCGCCCTCGGGCGGACAGCGGTAGCCGATGTGCCCCCCGTGCTCCGCCAGGATGCGGGCCGAGATGGCCAGCCCGAGGCCGTTCCCCTCGCGCTTGGTGGTGAAGAAGGGCTTGAACACGTGCGCACGCACCTCCTGCGGGATCCCGGGTCCCGTGTCCTGCACCTCGACGGTGACGGTGCCGTCCCCGGCCCGGCTCCGCACGGTGAGGGTCCCCTCCCCCTGGACGCCCATGGCCTGGCAGGCGTTGAGGCAGATGTTGAGGAAGACCTGCTCGAGCTGGGAGGGATCGGCCAGGACCTCGGGGACCTCCGGCGACAGATGCGAGTCGACCACCAGGCAGCCGCCCCGGCACTGCTGCCGGACGAGGAAGAGGACCTTCTCCACCGTGGCGTTCACGTCGGTGGCGCGCAGGCGCGCCTTGGGAGGTCGCGCGAAGCTCAGCAGGCTCTCCATGGTGTTGGCCAGGCGCCGCACCTGGTGCTGCATCTCGCCCACCACCTCCACGTGGCGGGGCTGCGAGGCGAGGTCCTCGGCGAGCAGCTCCAGCGCGCCGGAGAGGCCGGCCAGCGGGTTCTTGATCTCGTGGGCCAGGCCGGTGGCCATCTCGCCGACCGCCGCGAAGCGGTCGGCGCGCACCATCCGCTCCCGGTAGAACGCCTCCAGCTCGGCCTGGCTCCGGCGGAGCGCGGCCAGGGTGGCGTCGAAGCCGCGGGCGGCCACTCCCAGCTCGTCGGGGCGCCCCTCGTCGGCCCGGACGGTGAGCTCGCCCGCCTCGGCCCGACGCATGGCGGCCACCAGCCGCTGGAGCGGCGCCACCGCCTCACGGCCGAGGAGCCAGAGCGCGATGGCGAGCAGGCAGAGGAGCGCCATCGCCGCCGTGACGGAGAGCGTCCTGGCCAGCTGCGCCTGGGCGTGGAGGATCGGCGCGCGCGAGAACCGGATGTCGAGCCACCCCCCCACCCCGACGCCCGCCCCGTGGCACCGGCCGCACGCCTCGGTCCGGACGATGGGCTGCAGGACCGCGAACTCCGTCGGGTCCCCCCCCGGAGCGGTGACGACGGTCGTCGCTCCGACGCGGAGCAGGTTCGGCCAGGGCCGGGTCCCCAGGGCGCGCGGGTCGGAGGAGACGGAGACGAAGCCACCCATGCCGATGAGGCTCGCCGCCCGGACCTCGCCCCCGTGCGCCACCAGGGCGCCCAGGAACTCCGGGACGCGCTGCGGCTGGCCGGAGAGCATCACGTTCGAGACGCTGATCGCGACCATGCCGGCGAAGATCTCCGCCCGCTCGTGGCGCCCGCGCTCCATGTCGGAGCCGTACAGCTTCACGGCCGCCGCCACCATGGCCGCCAGGATGATGGCGAACAGCACGGCGGTGGGCGCGAGGACCCGCGCCCGCAGGCTCGAGTCGAGCCGCCTGTAGATCCGCCTGAGGGGATTCATGGTCGGACGAAGCCCGGAGTGGCGGCGCCATCATGGCAAGGACGCCACCCCGGGGGAAGTCCCCGCGCGTCCGGCTCAGCGCACCGTGCCCGGAACGGCCCGCTCCGCCGAGCCCAGGCCGAAGATCTCCACCGCCGCCGCGACGAGCGGGTCGCCCGAAGCGCCCGACCGGACCGCCTCGCGCAGCTTGGTGCTGGGGGCGTGCAGCACCTTGGCGACGATCGCCCCGGCCAGCGCGGAGAGCCGCATCGCCAGCTCGGGATCCTCCCCGATCCGCCGGAGCGTGCGCTCGACCTCCTCGCGGGCGATGGCCGCCGCCCGGGTGCGGATCTCGGCGATGAGGGGCGCGGCCCGCCGCTCCGCCTCGGCGCGCGCCCACCGGGCCGTTTCCTCCTCCACGATCCGCTCGGCCTCGGCCACGGCAGCGCGCCGCTCCACCAGCGACGCGCGCATCACGCGGTCGAGGTCGTCCACGTCGCACAGGTAGACGTCCGGGATCCGGCCGACCTCGGGCGCGATCGATCGCGGCACGGCCAGGTCCACCAGGACGAGCCGCCGCCGGCGGGCGCGCATGAGGCGCGTCACCGCCTCGCGCCCGAGCGCGTCCGGTGCGGCCGGCGCCGCCGACACGACCACGTCGGCCCTGGCGATCTCCTCCTCGAGCGCCTCGAGCCCGCGCGCGCTGCCGCCCAGCTCGGCCGCCAGGGACTCGGCGGCGGCCAGCGTCCGGTTCAGGATCACCATCTCGGCGCCCTGCTCCTTCAGGTGACGGGCGGACAGGCTCGCCATCTCTCCCGCGCCGATCACGGCCGCCCGCTTGCCCGCGACGGGCCCGAGCACCTTCTCGGCCAGGGCCGCGGCAGCGTGGCCCCAGGAGACCCCGGCGCGGCCGATGGCCGTCTCGGTGCGGATCCGCTTCGCCGCCGCCAGGGCGCGGTTCATGACCCCGGTGAGCTCGGGCCCGGCGGCACCCGCCGCCAGGGCGCGGGCCAGGGCGTCCTTCACCTGCCCGAGGATCTGCGGCTCGCCCACGATGGCCGACTCGAGGCTGGCGGCGACCCGGGTGAGGTGACGGAAGGCCTCCTCACCCACCCGCTCGAAGAGCGGCAGCTCGTGCCCCGCACGGGCGGCCAACGCCCCGCGCAGCACCACCGTGGCCGCCGCCGGGTACGCCGTCGCCGCGAAGATCTCCACCCGGTAGCAGGTGGAGAGGACCATCACCTCGTCCACCCCGTCGAGGCCGCCCCAGCCGGCCAGGATCTCCGCCCCGGCCGAGACGAGCGCCTCTCGCTCCGAGACGCTCGCGCACTTCTGGTTGAGGCCGACCGCGACGAGCACGGCTCTCCCTCCGCGTTCGGGGGACCCCGCGAGCAAGGTACATGCCTCGTTGACATCCTCAATTTTCCTCGGCGGACCGGGTGGGATGACGCAAGCATTGCGTGCAGGCACCCAGGGAGACGATGTGGGCGAAAGGCCTGCACGGGGGCATCCGCCCGGCCAAACCTCGCGAGATGCCTGGGTTCTCGTATTCATCCCTGTATGTACGGGCACTTACGGCACCACGCTTGCAGCCCCGAACGGGACGGCAGAGGCTGAGACGACGGCCCGAACCGACCCCCGATGACCCTCCCCTCCGCCGCCAAGGTCGCCGCCATCCTCTGGATCCCCCTCCTCGCGGCGGCCCAGGGATCGCCGCCGGCGCCCGCTTCCCCGGCGGAGCGGTGCGCGAACTGCCACGCCGCGCTCGCCATGCGTCCCGTCCAGCACCCGGCGGCGGAGGACTGCACGTCCTGCCACCAGGCCGTGCCGGGAGAGCCCGGGAAGTGCAAGTCGCGGGCGGCGGCGCGCTGGAAGCTCACGGGAACGGAGCCGGACCTCTGCTACGGGTGCCACGATCGCCTCGACAAGGCGAAGGTGGTCCACTCGGCCGTGAGCGGCGGGATGTGCCTCTCCTGCCACGACCCGCACGGCTCGTCGCAGGCTCACCTGCTCGTCTCGCCGCCCGCCCGCCTCTGCCTCCCGTGCCACGAGGCCGCGGACGTCCGGGGGAAGCGCCCGTTCGCCCACGCGCCCGCCGTCGAGGGCGCCTGCCTGGGTTGCCACTCCCCGCACGGCTCGGCCGAGAAGGCCATGCTCCGCGCCGCGCCCGGGTCCTCGAAGCTCTGCCTCGGCTGCCACGACGCGAAGGCGCCCGCCGGCAAGGGCACGCCGTCGGCCGCCTTCCGCGTGGACCTCTCCCGGAAGACCGTGCACGCCGCGGTCTCGGGGGGGGACTGCGGCGACTGCCACGAGGCGGGGCACGCCGGCGACCTGCCCAGGCTCCTCCGGAAGCCGCCGGCCGAGACGTGCCGCGGCTGCCACGACGGGGTCGGGAAGGAGAAGTATCCCCACTCGGCCGTGGCGGTGGGCGACTGCGTCGTCTGCCACGACCCGCACTCGTCGGACGCGCCCCGCCTGCTCGCCCGCGCTTCGATGGCCGAGACCTGCTTCGTCTGCCACCAGGACGACCTGACCGGGCGGAAGGTGGTGCACGCGCCGGTGGAGGGCGGATGCGACGGGTGCCACGCCCCGCACGGCGGGGCGAACCGCTTCGGCCTCCGGGGCGGCGAGGGCAAGGCGGTCTGCTACGGCTGCCACGAGGTGATGGACCAGAAGAAGAACCGGCACGCCGCCCTGGAGCGGTACGGCTGCACGGTCTGCCACGATCCCCACGGCACCGCGAACGCGTTCCTCACCGGGAAGCCGGTGAACGAGCTGTGCGCGTCGTGCCACCCGGCCCAGCTCGACGGGCGGCACGTGACGTCGATCCTGGCGACCGGGCACGTGCTCTCCGGGCCGAAGGATCCCAAGCGCCCCGACCGCGGGCTCACCTGCGCGAGCTGCCACGACCCGCACGGATCGGAGGGCCCCTCCCTGCTCCGACACGGTGAGTCGCAGATGCAGTCGTGCGACTGGTGCCACGGCGACAAGTCCGGTCGCCACCCGGAGCTGAAGGACGTCGTGTCGGAGGCGCGGCGCGCGCCGCCCTCCTCGGCAGGCGCGCCCGCCAGGACCGGCGCGGGCGCCGGAGAGGCGCCCGGTGGCCGCCGCTGAACGCCACTCCGATCGATTTCACCCGGGGGCGATGGCCCGCCGGCCGGGCCTGGGGCGGGTGCCCCAGCCTGGGCGTCTTGCCCCATGTGCGGCGCTGTCGTGCCGGCGGATTCCGGCCGCTTGCCCGGCGCGGGCCGGGCAC
>DATIUR010000191.1:0-3915 GCA_035466675.1 Anaeromyxobacteraceae bacterium
GAGGGCGGCCGCCGCCTCGGGCAGGTCGAGCCCCCGCGCGCGCTCGATCTCGCGGGCCAGCGCCGGGTAGGCGCTCTCGAGCCGGCGGAAGGCGTCGAGGTCGTCCCTCGCCTCCGGCCGCTCGGCGAGCACGTGGCGCGCGACGAGGACGAGCAGGTGCTCGAGGGCGTTGCACCAGACGAGCCGCTGGCCGCTCGCCCGCTCCCCGCGGCGGAAGCGGCCGGTCCCGACGAGGAGGCCGCCGAGGAGCTGGCCCGCGCGCCAGACGTCGTCGTCCCGGCGTGCCGTCTCGGCCGCCGTCCGCTCCCGGACCTGGCGCATCCGCGCCTCGACGTCGGCCCGGTCGAGGAGGACGCGCCAGCGGTTCACCCGGGCCAGGAACAGCTCCTCGGCGTCGAAGACGGCGAGCTCGACCAGGTGGCCGCCCCGGTAGACCACCTTCAGGCCGTGCGCGGTCTCGCGGAAGGAGAGGGCGATCCGGTCCGCGTCCGGAAGCCAGGAGAGGTCGGCCCGGAAGGCCTCCTGGGCGCCGGGCGCGGTCACCACGAAGAAGTCGTGGTCGCTCCACTGGTCGGGCGGGGCGCCCTCGCCGGACGTGGAGCCGAGGGCGACGAGGCCCAGGACGTCGGACCGGACGGAGAGGTTCCCGAGGAGCGTCGAGGTGAAGCGCGCGTAGGCGGACGGGTTCATGGTTCAATCGAGATACCCGCGCGCCTGCAGGCGGAAGAGGTGCGCGTAGCGCCCGTCCTTCGCCAGGAGCTCGGCGTGGGTCCCGAGCTCCTCCAGCCGCCCGGCGTGGAGCACCGCGATCCGATCGGCGATGCGCACGGTCGAGAAGCGGTGGGAGATGACGATGGCGGTCCGGTCGGCGGCGAGGGCCTGGAACCGCTGGAACAGCTCGTGCTCGGCCTCGGCGTCGATGGAGGCGGTCGGCTCGTCCAGCACCAGCACCTCGGCCTCGTCGCGCATGAAGGCGCGGGCCACCGCCAGCTTCTGCCACTGCCCGGCCGAGAGCTCGTGCCCCCGCTCGAACCAGCCGCCCAGGACGGTGTCCCATTTCTGGGGCAGCGCGTCCACCAGGGAGCTGGCGCCCCCGCGCCGACCCGCCTCCTCGATCCGGGCCCGGTCCCCGAGGTGGGCGGGATTCCCGAGCCCGACGTTCTCGGCCGCGGTGAACTGGTAGCGGACGAAGTCCTGGAACACGGCGCCGATCCGGCCGCGGAGGTCGGCCGGGTCCATGTCGCGCAGGTCCACGCCGCCGTACCGGATCTCGCCCTCGGTGGGGTCGTACAGGCGCAGGAGCAGCTTCACCAGGGTGGACTTGCCCGCCCCGTTCTCGCCCACCAGGCCCAGCTTCTCGCCCGGGGCGATGGTGAGCGAGAGGTTCCGGAGCGCCCAGGCGTCCTTGCCCGGGTAGCGGAAGGAGACGTCCCGGAACTCGATGGCTCCCGGGGCGCCCCGCTGCGGCGAGCGTGCCGGGAGCACGCGCGGGGCCTCCCCGCCGGTGGGGATGGCGTAGTAGTCGAACAGGTTCGACATGAACAGGGCGTCCTCGTACATGGTGCCCACCGCCCCCAGGATGGACTGGAGCGCCCCCTGCCCCTGGCGGAAGACGGCGATGTAGAGGGTCAGGTCGCCGAGCGTGATGGCCCCCAGGGCCGCGCGCCCCGCCATGAGGGCGTACATGCCGTAGAAGGCGCCCAGGGAGAGGAGGCCGAAGAGGACGCCGGCGCGCAGGCGGCGGATGGCGAGCCGCCGGTCCTCGTCGAAGAACTTCCGGAAGAGGGCCTGATAGCGGGAGAGCACGAGCGGCCCCAGGCCGAACAGCTTCACCTCCTTCACGTGGCTGTCGCGGGTGAGGATCCACTCGAGGTAGTTGAGCCGCCGCCCCTCCGGGGCGCGCCAGGTCCACAGCCGGAAGGACTCCGACGAGAGCCGCGCCTCGGCCAGGAAGGCGGGGATGGAGGCCGCCACGATGACGAGCACGCTGGCCGGCGAGATCCGCACCAGCAGGCCCGACAGGGCGGCCAGCGTCACGGCGTTCTGGCCGATGGCGAAGATCTGCATCGCCAGCGAGAGGGGCCTCGCCGAGGCCTCCCTCCGCGCGTTCTGCATCTTGTCGTAGACCTCGGCGTCCTCGAAGTGGCGGAGCTCGAGCTGGAGCGCCTTCTCGAGGATCCGGACGTTGATGGCGTTGCCCAGGGCGGCGCGGAGCAGCTCGCGCCGGAGCCCCACGAGCCGGCTGGCCGACATCTGCGCGGCCATGAGGCCCAGCTCGAGGCCGACCAGCCAGAGGACCCGCTCCCGGTCGGGCGCCGCGCCGGTCCGGGCGGCCAGCACCACCCCGTCCACGATCAGCTTGCCCACCCAGGCGACGGCGGCCGGGAGGAGGGCCAGGACGAGGGTGAGCGCCCCGATGGTCACCGCGCCGCGCCGGTCCGAGGCCCACACCAGCCGCAGGGTCCCGGGCACCTGCCGGAACACCGTCCTCAGTCCGGCCAGGCGCTCGCGCAGGCTCGCGGGCCCGTCCTTGCCGGGCGAGGGGGGTGCGTGGTGGGCGGTCAAGCGGAACTCGACTTTATTTCTCGACCCGGCCCCTGTAGATAACGTTCGAGATGAGCATTCCCGAGGCGCGCAGCGACGCGACGACGGCGACGGCGCCGGCCGACTGGTCGATCGAGCGGGCCACCCAGTACTACAACATCGCCGGATGGGGCGCCGGGTTCTTCTCGGTGAACGAGGCCGGCCACGTGGTGGTCCACCCGCACGGCCAGCCCGGCCCGACCATCGACCTCATGGACGTGGTCGAGGACATCCGGGAGCGGAAGATCGGGTTCCCCTGCATCGTCCGGTTCCAGGACGTGCTGCGCGCCCGGGTCAAGCAGATCAACGAGGCCTTCGGGAAGGCCGTGGCCGAGATGGGCTACGGCGGGCGCTACTTCGGCGTCTTCCCCATCAAGGTGAACCAGATGCGCGAGGTGGTCGAGGAGATCCTCGACGCCGGCGCGCCCTACCACTACGGCCTGGAGGCCGGCTCGAAGGGCGAGCTGCTCATCGTGCTCTCGATGAACACCGACCCCGAGGCCCTCACCATCTGCAACGGCTACAAGGACGAGGAGTTCCTGCGCCTGGCCCTGCTCGGCCGCAAGCTCGGGCGCAAGGTGATCGTGGTGGTGGAGAAGCTCTCCGAGCTTCCCCACCTCCTGCGGGTGGCCGAGGAGATGCAGGTCGAGCCCATGATCGGGCTCCGCTCCAAGCTCACCACCCGCGGCACCGGGAAGTGGGAGGGCTCGTCCGGCGACTTCGCCAAGTTCGGCCTGACCGTCCCGGAGCTGATCCAGGCGGTGAAGATCCTGAAGGACGCGGGCAAGGAGCACTGCGCCAAGCTGCTCCACTTCCACGTCGGCTCCCAGCTCACCGAGATCCGGGTGGTGAAGGACGCGGTCAACGAGGGATCCCGCGTCTACGCCAAGCTGCGCAAGATGGGGCTCCCCATCGAGTACTTCGACGTCGGCGGCGGGCTCGGGGTGGACTACGTCGGCACCCACTCGAACGGCTTCACCTCCTCGGTGAACTACACCATGGAGGAGTACGTGGGGGACGTCATCTACAACGTCCAGCGCGTCTGCATGAACGAGGGCGTCCCCGAGCCGCACATCGTGTCGGAGTCCGGGCGCGCGGTCACCGCCCACCACTCCTGCATCATCATGAACGTCTTCGGGCACATCGAGATCGGCTCGGAGGAGGAGATCGCCGCCGCGTCGGTGGCCCAGCCGAACGAGCCCAAGGTCGTCCGCGAGATGCGCGAGATCGTCCACGGGCTCACTGCGCGCAACCGCGCCGAGGCCTACCACGACGCCGCCGCCAAGAAGGAGGAGGCGCTCCAGATGTTCAAGCTCGGCATCCTCGGGCTCG
>DATIUR010000192.1:0-5918 GCA_035466675.1 Anaeromyxobacteraceae bacterium
CCCATCAAGCGGGCGGGGGGGCCGGACGGCCTGGAGCCGAAGCCGCTGCGCGAGCCGACCCGGCTGCTCGCCCCGGTGCTGGACGGCCGCGAGACCACCTTCTTCGAGTGGGAGGGGTCGGGCCTCTACCGGCCCGGCCAGCACCGCGGGTCGATGTACGGAGGGGCGCAGGCCTTCCACGTCCTGCACTACGGGTTCGACCTGGGGTCGCTCTACCTGCGGCTCGACCCGGCCGAGTCGCCCGCCCGCTCCGCCGAGGTGGCCTCGGCGCTGCGGGTGACCGTGTTCGGCCGGGAGGTGCAGGCCGCCATCGAGCTTCCCGTGGTGGCGGACGGGCGGGAGCGCGCCGGCCGCCGGCGCGGAGGGGAGACCGGACGCGTCGCCTTCGCGCAGGTGCTGGAGGCGGCCATCCCCTTCGCCGACCTGGGGCTCGCGGCCGGCGACGCGGTGGGGCTGGCGCTGCACGTCCTGCGCGGCGACGCGGAGGTGGAGAGGTTGCCGCGCTACGGTTCCATCTCCTTCGCCGTGCCCGGCCCCGACTTCGAGGCGATCCACTGGAGCGTGTAGGGTGCCCGACGAGACCCGCGTGAAGCCGCCCCGGCCCGGCGACGCCCGGCCCGCCCCCGCCTGCCTGGTCTTCGTGGAGGGAGACCCCTCCTGGCTGGGCCGCACCGTTCCCCTCGAGGGCGAGATCACGCTCGGCCGGGACGCGGCCTGCGCGGTCCGGCTCGACGGCGAGGACGTGTCGCGGCGGCACGCCCGGGTGGCGCCCGAGGGGGACGGGCACGCGGTGGTGGACCTCGGCTCCACCAACGGCACGCTGGTGAACGGCGAGGCCGTGGCGTCCGTCCGCCGCCTCTCGCCCGGCGACCGGATCGCCATCGGCCCCTACGTGGCGAAGTACCTCGGCCCGAACGACCCGGAGGCGACGCTCCACGCCGAGCTGCACCGCCGGGCCACCGCCGACGCCCTCACCGGGCTCCCCAACCGGCGCGCCTTCGAGGAGGCCCTGGCGCGCGAGGTGGCGCGCGCGCGGCGCGCCGGGACACCGCTCGGGCTCCTCCTCGTGGACGTGGACCACTTCAAGCGCGTGAACGACGAGCGGGGCCACCCGGCCGGAGACGAGGTGCTGCGGGCGGTGGCGGGCCGGATCGCCTCCGCCGCCCGCGCCGGCGACCTGGTGGGCCGGGTGGGCGGCGAGGAGTTCGCCCTGGCGCTGCCCGGCGCCGGGGCCGCGGACGCCCGGGAGGCGGGCGAGCGCGTGCGGGCGCGGGTGGCCGACGGGCCCGTGGCGCTCGAGGGCGGGGACCTGGCCGTGACGGTCTCGGTGGGCGTGGCGTCGCTGGGCGAGCCGCCGGAGGAGGGGCCGGACCTGGTGGCGCGGGCGGACGAGGCGCTCTACCGCGCCAAGCGGGCGGGGAGGAACCGGGTCGAGGGGTGAGCGGGGGCGCACCGCGGCCGGACGCCGCCGTGTCGAGAACGGTCGAGAGAAGAAGGGCTCGGCAGGCGTTGCCGCGGCGCGGCGCGCGTTCCGGGTATCATCGGCGCGGGTGAAACCGCACTCCTGGATCCGCGACCACCGGTCGCCCGTCGCGGCGGGCGCGAGCCTGCTGGTCCTCGCGCTCCTCTTCGCGGCGTCCGACCTCCCGTACCAGGTTGCCGTGGCGCTGGCGACCGCCGGAGCGCTGGCGCTCTCCTTCCGGTCGGTCCTCCGCGTGGACGCCCGGCGCGAGCGGGCGCGCATCTGGTGGACCCTGCTCGGCGCGCTGCTGGTCCCGGTGCGGAGCATCCCCCTGGTGGACGTCCGCGCCGTGCGCCTCGACCACGTGGCGCGGGGCAAGCGCACCCGCTTCGAGGTCGGGCTCCGGGCGGAGGACGCTACCGCCGTCTGGAGCGGGCCGGACCTCCTGCGGGCGCGCCGGTTCGCGGAGCGGGTGGCGTCGGGGCTCGGGCTCCCGCTCCAGGACGGCTCGACCGGGCGCTTCCGGACCCGGGACCCGGACGAGCTGGAGATGACCCTCGGAGAGCGCCTGCGCCGCGACGGACCGGAGCCGGTGCTCCCCGTCCCCCCACCGGGGTCGCCGTTCCAGCTCCTGGAGGGGCCGGAGAGCGCCATCCGGTTCCCGGGCCAGCCCCTCTCGCCGGCGTTCGTCGTCTTCTGGCTCGGGGTGCCCGCGCTGTTCATCGTCTTCTTCTGGCTCCTCTCGACGCCCGGCACCGCCGCGCTGTTCCTTCCCATCCCCATCGCCATCGGGCTGGCCTTCACCTGGGGGCTCCTCGGCGCGCTCGGGAAGAAGACCGTGGTCGTCGGTCCCGCCGGCGTCGAGGTGCGCATGTTCGGCTCGCGCCGCCGCATCGCCTTCGCGGACCTGGAGGAGGTGGTCCACGCCCGCGACGGGCTGCACCTCCTCTCCGACGAGGCGTACCTGGTGGTCTCCCACGGCTGGATGGAAAGCGTGCTGGGCGACTCGCGCTTCGACACCAGGGCCGCGGTGAAGTTCGTGGCGGACGTCATCGAGCGCGCGGCGTGGCACCACGCCGCCGGCGCGGCTTCGCCGTCGGCCGCGGCGGAATCGCAGGGCCAGCAGGCCCCGGCCCGGTGGGAGCCGCCGGGGAGCGGCCCCTCTCCATCCCGCGCGCCCCCCGGGAACCCGCCCCGGCGCCGCCGCCGGCCGGCGGACCGGATGCTGCTCCAGGTGGGCGCGCTCTTCCTGCTCGTCGGCCTCGCCGGGGTCGGCGGCGCGGGCTGGTGGGCGTTCACCGTCCACGATTTCACCTCGCGCGCCGCCGTGACCTCGGGGACGGTGGTGGAGGTGCGGCGCTCGGGCCGCAGTCGCCGCTCCGCCTACCGGCCGGTGGTCCGCTTCCATCTCCCCTCCGGACAGCCGGTGGTGTTCAGGGAATCCACCGGCAGCAACCCGCCCTCGTACCGGGTCGGCGAGCAGGTCGAGGTACGCTACGACCCGGCCCGCCCCTCGGACGCCCGCGCCGGCTCCCTGCGAAACCTGTGGGCCTGGCCGTTCTTCGTCGGCGGGATGGCCGTGGTCTTCGCCGCCGCCGGCCTGGTCGCGCTCGCCGGCTATCGGCAGGAGAGGCGGGAGGCGAGGGGGCTCGTGCGCGGGGACGTCCGGCCGGCGAGCGATCCCGAGAGGCGCGATGATCGGCCCCGTACCCGCTGAGCGTCTCGAGCGAGCCCACGCCGCCTCTTCATGCGCGTTCCTTACGCGCGCCGGGCGCGCCCGCGCCATCCGATCGCACCCCTCCGGGCCAATCCGCGGTGGCCCGTTGCGAAGCGCACGCGATCCTCTCCAAGGTGGCAGGTGCGGGCGGAGCTTCGGCCGCCCTGCGAAGCTCGATCTCGGAGGGGGCTCATCATGCGGTTCACCGTCTGGAACCTGCTCCTGGCCGCGTGGCTGCTCGCGTCGTCGTTCGTGCTGGCGCACACGGCGTTCTCTCAGCTGGCGACCTGGGTGCTGGCGGTCTCCGTCGTCGCCGCCACCCTCGTCTCGCTCGACAGGCCCGGCGCGCGGTTCGCCGTCTCCGCGCTCGCGGTGGCGCTCGCGATCGTCCCGGCGTTCGCGCCGGGGATGTCCGCGAGGGCGGCGGCGAACAACGTGGTCGCTGCGGTCGTCCTGTTCCTGCTCTCGCTGGCGCATCCGTCGCCGGCGCTGCGCTCGAAGCCGAGCGCCTGACGTCGGTCGGCCGGGGGCGTCTCGAGGCCGGATTCCCGGCGGTCCGGCCGGCGCCCCTTTCGCCTGCGCGGGGGGCCCTGACCGGGTTATCCTGCCGCGGCCGTGAAGAACCGCTCCGCCCTGGCGATCCTCTTCGTCATCGTCTTCATCGACCTGCTCGGGTTCGGGATGGTCATCCCGGTGATGGCCCTCTACGCCGAGAAGCTGGGGGCGCCCGACGACCAGATCGGCTGGCTCATGACCGGCTACTCGGCCATGCAGTTCGTCTTCACGCCGATCTGGGGGCGGCTCTCCGACCGGCTGGGCCGGCGCCCGCTCCTGCTCGCCTCCATCGCCATGACCGCGGTGGCCTTCCTCGGCTACGCGCTCGCCCCGGACTTCGGCTGGCTGCTGGCCTCGCGCCTCTTCGCGGGGCTCGCCACCGCCAACATCGCCATCGCGCAGGCCTACATCGCCGACGTGACGCCGCCGGAGGGGCGCGCCCGGGGCATGGGGATCATCGGCGCCGCCTTCGGCCTGGGCTTCGTGCTCGGGCCCGCCATCGGCGGCCTGCTCTCCACCATCTCGCTCGCGGCCCCGGGCTACGCCGCCGCCGCCCTCGCCGCCCTGAACGGCGTGGCCGCCCTCTTCGTGCTCCCCGAGCCGGCCGACCGGACGGTGGCGCCCCGGCGGGCGCACCTCGGCGCCCTGCTGGAGGAGCTTCGCCGGCCGGGGATCCGCCGGATCATCGCCATCTACTTCCTGTCCATCCTCGCCTTCAGCGGCATGGAGGCGACCTTCGCCCTGGTGGCGGCGCACCGCTACCGCCTCGACGAGCGGGGCGTCTCCTGGGTGTTCGCCTTCATCGGGGTGATGGTGGTGATCGTGCAGGGCGGCCTCATCGGCCCGCTCACGCGCCGGTTCGGCGAGAAGGCGCTGCTCGTGACCGGGCTCGCCCTGCAGGCCGTCGCGCTCGCCGCCATCCCCTACGGCGACGGGATGGCCGCCCTGCTGGCGGCCTGCACGCCCCTGGCGGTGGGGAGCGGGCTCACCTCCCCGGCGCTCGCCTCGCTGCTCTCGCGCAGCGCCCGCGCCGAGGACCAGGGCGGGACGCTCGGCTTCGGGCAGTCGGCCGCGGCGCTGGGCCGGATCGGCGGGCCCATATCGGCCACGAGCCTCTACGACCGCTGGGTCGGGGTTCCGTACCTGGGCGGCGCCGTCCTGATGGTCGTCAGCGTGGCCATCGCCTCCACCCTCCGCCGCCCGGAGACCCCGCCCCCCGCGCGCGCGCACGGGGCGGTGGGCTAGACTCGGAGCCGGATGCCGGAGCTTCGCAGAGACCCCATCGTCGGACACTGGGTGATCATCGCCGCCGAGCGGGCCCGCCGGCCCAACGGCATGCCGAAGGACTGCGACCCGCCGCCGCCGGGCCCCTGCCCGTTCTGCCCGGGAAACGAGGACAAGACGCCCGCCGAGGTCTTCGCCTCGGGCCGCCCGCCGCACGCCTCGCCCAACGGGGCCGGCTGGAGGGTCAGGGTGGTGCCGAACCGGTTCCCGGCCCTGCGGATCGAGGGCGACCTCGACCGCCAGGCCGAGGGGATCTACGACCGGATGAACGGCCTGGGCGCGCACGAGGTGATCGTCGAGACGCCGGACCACGGGCGCCGGATGACCGACCTCGGCGACGCGGAGCTGGCCGAGGTGCTGCTGGCCTTCAAGGCGCGCATCCTCGACCTCCGCAACGACCAGCGCTTCCGCTACATCCTCCTGTTCAAGAACCACGGCGCCTCGGCGGGAGCCACCCTCGACCACGCCCACAGCCAGCTCATCGCCCTGCCCATCGTGCCGCGCCAGGTGCTGGAGGAGATCCAGGGCGCGCGGCGCCACCACGAGCTGAAGGAGCGGTGCATCTACTGCGACGTCGTGGGGCAGGAACGTCGCGAGCGGTCCCGCCTCGTCCACGAGGACGACGACTTCGTGGTCTTCGCCCCGTGGGCGCCGCGCAGCCCCTTCGAGACCTGGATCGTCCCCAGGCGCCACCAGTCGAGCTTCGAGGCGGAGCCGCCGGAGCGGCTCGCCTCCTGCGCGCGGGCGCTCGGCACCACCCTGCGGCGCCTGGACGCCGCCCTGGGCGACCCGGCCTACAACTTCATCGTGCACTCGAACCCGCTCCGCGACGGCCCGAGCCCGAGCTACCACTGGCACGTGGAGGTCCGCCCCGCCCTCACGCAGGTGGCCGGCTTCGAG
>DATIUR010000193.1:0-7275 GCA_035466675.1 Anaeromyxobacteraceae bacterium
AGAGGAAGTCGATCTCGTCCCGGTTGTTGTACATGGCGTGGGTGGAGATGCGGAACGCGACTCGGTCGTCGGCCCTGCTCGCCGCCGAGTCACGCCAGGTGATCGACCGGATGTAGATCTTCGGCGTCCCCGCGGCCAGCCTCGGCAGGATCCTGTTGATGGCAGCGTTCAGGGCCGAGAACGACGCCGCGCTGTCCTTCCCCTGGAACGGGTTCACGGCGGTGAGGAAGGTGCGGTACTCCGGCTCGCCGAAGTTCTGGAGCGCCATCGATCCCACGCCCCAGCGCGCGGCGATCTTCTGCTGGAGGTACTGCGCCAGGTAGACGCCCCGCTCGTAGATGGTCTGGACGCCAACCGAATCGAAGAACCTCGCCGAGTCGGTCATTGCGTACAGCGCCGGGGTGTTGGTCTCGCCGCGCCCGTTGATGCCGCTCGGCGTCCAGTTGTCACGCCGGCCGTACCGGACGCTGGGGCTGACGAACAGGTTCCCGTAGCTCGCCCAGTTGCCGCCGTTCCAGGGAGGAAGGTTCGAGCCGGTGTTCCGGACGTAGAAGATGCCGGTGCCCGGACCGCCGCAGAGCCACTTGTGCCCGGCGCCGGCGATGAAGTCGGCCCCGTAGTCGTGGCACTTCACCGGGATCATCCCCCAGCCGTGCGCGTTGTCGATGAAGGTGTAGGCGCCGTGGCTCCCGGCGAGCTGGCACAGCGCCTTCACCGGCATGCGGACCCCGTTCTTGTAGAAGATCTCGCAGGTGGCGACGTACTGCTTCCCGCCCGGGGGCAGCGGCTTCGCCAGCTCTGCCTCGAACCAGGAGAGCAGCTCCGGGACGCCCAGCGTCCAGTTGGAGGGCAGGTAGATGACCACCACCTCGACGCCCATGTGGTCGCGAACCCAGGCGAGCGGACCCGCCAGGGCCGGGTGCTCGAAGCTGGTGGTGATGATCCGGTCCCCCGGGTTCCAGGGCGTGCCCGCCATGAAGAGGTTGCAGGCGTCGGTGGTGTTGTAGCTGAGGACGATCTCGCCCGGACTGGCGTCGTACATGGCCGCGACGGCGTTCTGCCGCGCCGTGAGGTTGCTGAAGAGCGAGGGGTAGGCGGCGGCCAGGTTCCCCGACCAGTCGCGCGGGTCCTGGCTCTTCCAGACGTTGTAGACGGCCAGGTTGTTGAGCGAGAAGACGGGCTGCGAGCCCGTCGTCCCGGTGTTCATGTGGATGTACTCCTCGGAGAGCGGGAAGGCTTTCCGGACCTGATTCCAGAAGCCCTCGGTGCCCGGTGCCGCGCTGATCGCGGGCGGCGGGAGGAGCTCTTCCGGAAGCGACGCGTACGGCATCCCGGGCTTTGGCTGCCACGCGCGCGCCTCGCGCGGCCCGGCGAGCCCCACGGCCAGCCCGGCGGCCGCCGCGCCTCTCAACAGATCACGCCTTCCGAAGCCTCCCTTGACTGGTGCGCGCATAGACGACCTCCAGAGTGGTTCGCCAGCGGGTTGTGCAGCGAAGTGGCACGTGAGCAGAGCACGTGGGGATCGGTCCTACAATGGTACCGGGAGGGGGGCGATCCGCCCCGAAACCACCCTTTTCGCGTGAAACCGGGTCATTCCGAGGCTCCCCTCCTGCAATCCAGATGGGTGGCGACCGGGTGCGAACGACTTTTTCCCGACGACAGCGGGCCGCCCCGGCCGTGAGCCCCTGGCCGCCCCGTGGCATCATCCTTCGCATGCCCCGCCGCCCCTCCGTCAGCGCGACCACGAGCGGCCTCTCCGACCGCGTCTACAGCGCCCTGGCCCGCAGGGCGCGCGAGATGCCGGGGCCCGTCTACCCCCTCCACGTGGGCGACACCTGGCTCGATCCGCTCCCGGAGGCGCGCGCCGAGGCGCAGCGCACGGCCGAGCACCCCCGGCTCCACAACTACGCCCCGGTGCAGGGCGAGCCCGCCCTGCTCGACGTCATCCGGACGCGCCTCTCGGCCCGCGCCGGCCGGGACATCGACCCGGAGTGCATCCAGGTGATGCCCGGCGCCACCGCGGGGCTCGCCACCGTCGTCGCCGCCCTGCTCGAGCCGGGCGAGGAGATGCTCCTCCCCTCCCCCTTCTGGCCGCTCATCCGCGGGATGGTCGCCTCGCGCGGCTGCCTGCCGGTCGAGATCCCCTTCTACACCCGGCTCGGCGAGCCGGGCTTCGATCCCGAGGAGGCCCTCGAGCGCGCGGTGACGCCCCGCACCGCCGCGCTCTACCTCAACTCGCCCAGCAACCCCACCGGGCGGATCCTTCGCGAGGACGTGGCCGCGGCCGTCGCGCGGGTGGCCCGCCGCCACGACCTGTGGGTGATCACCGACGAGGCCTACGAGGACCTCGTCCACGGGGCGCCGGCGACGCCCCTCTGGCTCCATCCGGACCTGCGCGGCCGGGCCGTGGCCACCCACACCGTCTCCAAGGGCTACGCGCTGGCCGGCGCCCGCGTCGGCTGGGTGCACGGTCCGCCCGAGGCGATGGAGGCCATCCGCGCGGTGCAGACCTTCACGCAGTACTGCGCGGCGAGGCCGATGCAGCTCGCCGCGGCGCGGGCCCTCCGGGACGGCGACGCGTGGCTCGCCCAGGCCCGGCGCGCCTACGGCGAGGCCGGGCGGGCCGCCGCCGCGGCGGTCGGCATCCCCCCGCCGGAGGCGGGCACCTTCCTCTTCCTCGACGCGGCGCCGCACTTCCGGGCGGGCGAGGAGCTGGGCGGGTTCCTGGAACGTTGCCTGGAGGCGGGCGTGCTGCTCACGCCCGGGCCCGCCTGCGGCCGCGACTTCGGCACCTGGGTGCGGCTCTGCTTCACCGCCGTGCCGCCGGACGATCTCGCCCGTGCCCTCGCGCGCCTCTCCGGGGTGCTGCGGGCCGGCCGGTAGCCCCGGCTCACGTCCCGAGCCTCGCCTCGATCCAGGCGAAGGCCCGCTCCGCGTCGAACTCCTCCATCCCGCCCGGAAAGAGGAGGTCGGCCATGGCGAAGCGCGGGTCGAGCGGCAGGTCGGTGAAGTAGGGGACGGCGATGCAGGCCATGAACGCGCGCTTGGCCGCCTCGACGCCGTGGTGCGAGTCCTCCACCGCGGCGCACTCGTGGGGCGGGACGCCCAGCCGCCGGGCCGCCTCCTCGAACACGTCCGGCGCGGGCTTCCCCCTCCGGACGTCCTCGGCCGAGACCGCCACCGGGAGGTCGCGCGCGAGCCCGGTCGCCTCGAGGAGGGTGCGGAGAACGGCCGGCGAGGAGCCCGAGGCCGCCGCCACCGGGACCCCGCGCCCGAGCAGGCGGTCGAGCAGGCGGCGCATCTTCGGGTAGACCTCGGTCCGCTCGCGGGCGATCTCGAGGTAGATGGCGTTCTTGCGGGAGGCCAGCTCCTCGGCCGTTTCCGGGAGCGAGAAGCGGCGGCGGAGGTCCACCATCATGTCCAGGTTGCCTCCGCCCACGTAGCGGCGCTTGTCCTCGCGGGTGAAGGGGATGCCGTAGCGCTCGAGGAGCCTCGCGTCGGCCAGGTAGTAGTTCTCCTCGCTGTCGAGCAGGATGCCGTCCACGTCGAAGATCACGGCCCGCACCGGGTAGCGGGGCTCGGCCCGGATGCGCGCGGAGAGCTCGACCACGTTCCCCTCCGGGTCGGCGACCTCCACCTCCCGGTACCCGTCGCCGGTGTCGCGCGGCGGCCTGAGCCGGGCGCCCGGAAACGCCAGCGCGGCCAGGCGCGCGTGCTCGGCGTCCACGTCGGCCACCTCGAGGGCGAGGTGACCCGGCGCGGCGGCGCGCCGCTCCAGGAAGTCCGGCGCCCGCGGACGCTCCAGCAGCTCGAGCGCGAGGCCGTCCCGCTCGAGGAACACGGTCCGCAGGCCCGGCGTGTTCGCGCTCACGTAGCGGTAGCGCGGCCGGAAGCCCAGCGCGGTCCGGTAGAAGAGCTCCTCGGTGAAGAGGTCCCGGACCTCGATCCCGACGTGGTCGAGCCGCATCTGGCCGTCTCCACGGCCGCGCCTACGTCCCCGGCAGCGGCCGGTTGGGCGCACGGACCGCGGGAGGCGCCGTGGGGACGGTCGGCCGCGGCGCCCCGGGGCCCTGGCCGCCGCCCGCGCCCTTGAGCACGTTCATGGCGAGGGCGATCATGGAGCCCACGTCCGAGAGCGTGGCCGGCAGCACCACGGTGTTGGTCGCCTTGGCCACGTGGCCGAACTGCTGCACGTACTGCTCGGCCACCCGGAGCTGCACCGCCTCGATCCCTCCGGGCGCGCCGATGGCCTGCGCCACCTTCTCGATCCCCTCGGCGGTGGCGATGGCGACGGCGAGGATGGCGCTGGCCTGCCCCTCCGCCTCGTTGATCTGCCGCTGGCGGGCCGCCTCCGACTCCTTGATCACCTGCTGCTTCTTCCCCTCGGCGGTGTTGATGGCCGCGTCGCGCTCGCCCTCCGAGGCCAGGATGACCGCCCGCTTCTCCCGCTCGGCCCGCATCTGCTTCTCCATGGCGGCGAGCACGTCGCGCGGCGGCGTGATGTTCTTGATCTCGTAGCGGAGCACCTTGATGCCCCACGGCCCGGTGGCCTTGTCCAGCTCCGACACCACCGCGCCGTTGATGCTGGTCCGCTCCTCGAAGGTCCGGTCCAGCTCGATCTTGCCCATCTCGCTCCGGAGCGTCGTCTGCGCGAGCTGGCTGATGGCGTAGTAGTAGTCGGAGATCCCGTAGGAGGCGCGCTGCGGGTCGAGAACCTTGAGGTAGAGCACGCCGTCCACCCCCACCTGCACGTTGTCCTTGGTGATGCAGATCTGCTCCGGGATGTCGAGCGCCTGCTCCTTGAGCGTGTGCCGGTAGCGGATCACGTCGAGGAAGGGGAAGAGGATGTGGAACCCCGCGTCGAGCACGGAGTTGAAGCGCCCCAGCCGCTCCACCACGTAGGCGTTCTGCTGGGGGACCACCACCGCCGTCTTCACCACCACGAAGAGGACGAAGACGGCCACGACGACGGCGATGACCACGGTCGCGTTCAGGAAGTCCATGGGAGGCTCTCCGCGCGCCGTCACTCGGCGCGAATCCACAGGGTGAGGCCGTCGATCCGTTCCACCCGGCAGCGCTGCCCGGCCCGGAGCGCGATCCCGCCCGCCGAGCGGGCTGCCCAGGACGCGCCGCGGAGCTCCGCCTTGGCCTCGCCCCCGGCGGGCAGGTCCTGGAGCAGGATCACCTCCTGCCCGACGATCTCGTCCACCGGGGTGCCGGGGCGCCGGCCGACGCGCTCGAGCAGCGAGCGGCGCAGGGCGGCCAGGAGGACCAGCGAGGCCGCCGGGAAGGCGAGCCACTGCCAGACCGGCCCGACGCCGAGCGCCGCGAGGGGGGCCACCAGCAGGGCGCCCGCGCCGAAGAAGAGCGCGAAGAAGCCGCCCGGCGTCGCCATCTCGACGACCAGGAGCGCGATTCCCAGGAGCACCCAGAGCCACCAGACCATCGTTCGCACCTCCTCCGAGGCCGGGCGGATGGTACCATGCCCCCGATGTTCCTCGCCGGAGCGCTCGCGCCCCTCCTCGCCTCCGCGACCCCAGCCGACGCCGTCAGGGAGCAGGCCCGCCGCATCCTGGAGCGCGGCGAGTACCAGACCGAGCTCCCCGCGGCGGTCCGCCTCCCCTCCTTCGAGCTTCCCCTCGGCCCCCTCGGCGTCCTGCTGCGCGTCCTCTTCTGGACGGCGCTCGCGGTGATGGCGGCGCTGGCCGTCGCCTGGCTCGTGCGGCGGCTCCGCGGCTTCCAGCCGGACGCAAGGGCGCCGGCCGAGCCCTCCGCGGGTGCCGGCGAGGTGGGCCGCCGGCAACTCGGCGCGGCCGAGGCGCTCGCCGCGCGAGGCCGGTTCGGCGAGGCCATCCACGTCCTCCTGCTCGACACGCTCGAGGCGCTCTCCCGCGCGGCACGGCTGGCCCCCTCCCTCACCTCCCGCGAGATCGTGGCCCGGGTCCCCCTGCCCGAGCCGGCCCGCGACGCGCTCTCCGGGCTCGTCTCGGCGGTGGAGGTGTCCTGGTTCGGCGGCGAGGATCCGGGCGAGGCCGAGTACCGGCTCTGCGTCGACCGGTTCCACGCCTTCCTGGACGCCACCCGGAGCGCGGCGTGAGCGAGGGCCCCTTCTCGTCCCGCGGCGCCCGCCGGCTCGCTGCCGTCGCCGTGGTCTCGCTGGCGGCGTCCGGCCTGCTCGCCGCCTTCGGCGACGCCTTCCAGGACCTGCCGTCGTTCGGCGCCGACGGCTACAGCCGGTCGGCCATCGGCCACCACGCCTTCCTCCGCCTGCTCCGCGAGCTGGGCTACCCGGTCATCGCCTCCCGCCACCGCACCGCCGCCAAGGCGACCGAGGGGACCGTGCTCGTCCTGGCGGAGCCCCAGATCGGCGCGCTGGAGCAGCGGGCCGAGGCGGTGAAGGGGATGTGGGAGCAGGCCGACCGGATGCTGGTGGTCCTGCCGAAGCGCTTCGGCGCTCCCCGGAACGACCGCCCCCGCTGGCTCGGCGCGGTGGAGATGCTGCCCGTCTCCGAGGCGCAGCGCGTGCTCGAGGCCCTGTCGATCGAGGCCGAGGTGGTGCGGCCCAAGCGGAGCGTCGCCGACTGGAAGGGGGAGCTCCCCGCCCCTTCCGTGGAGCAGCCGCAGCTCGTCGTCTCCGGCGAGCTCGACCCGCTCGTCTCGACGGCGGAGGGCATGCTGGCCGGGGAGATGGCGGGCGAAGGGTGGCACCTCGTGGTCCTGGCCGATCCCGACGTGATCGCCACCCACGGGCTCGGCCAGGGGGCGAACGCCGAGCTGGCGGTGCGCCTGGTGGAGCGGCTCGCCGGCGAGGGCGCCACGCTGCTGGTGGACGAGACCCAGCACGGCTGGGAGGCGTCCCCCTCGCTCTTCCGCGAGCTCGTGCGCTGGCCGCTCGTCCTGGCCACGCTCCAGGCCGCCCTCGCGCTCGGGCTCGTCGCCTGGGCCGCCCTGGTCCGCTTCGGGCGGGCCCGCCGCCCGCGCCCCGACCTCGCGCCGGGCACGGCGGTCCTGATCGACAACACCGCCGCCCTGCTCCGGCACGGCCGGCACCTGGCGCCCGCCCTGGCGGCCTACTGGCGCTCGGCCAAGGAGCAGATCGCGAGCGCGCTGCGGGCCCCCGGCGAGCGGGGCGAGGCCCGCGACGCCTGGCTGGCCCGCGTGGCCGGCGCCCGCGGGCACGCGGCCCGCCTCGAGGCGCTGGAGCGCCGGGTGGCGGCGATGGCCGGGCGGCCGCGCGCCGGCGACGAGGCCGTCCGCATCGCCCTCGAAGTCCAC
>DATIUR010000194.1:0-5783 GCA_035466675.1 Anaeromyxobacteraceae bacterium
TTGCCTTCCGCGCTCCCGCAAGCCGCGAGCCTCAGGCGGCGAGGTCTTCCTCGCGGCGCCGCCGTACCACCGAGAATCCCCTTTCCACCGACCTCACCGGGACCCGTGCCCCGGTCAGCCTGGAGTTCCACGCGCACCTCCTACTCCTCGATGGCGCCACCGAGCCTCCGCAGGTGGAGCCGGAACGTGTACGACGGATCCGTCGCGCGGCGCGCGAGGTACTCGCTGAACCGGAGCTGCGATCGGAGCGTCGTGCCCGCGCGCACTGCCGCCGCCTGTGCCCGCTCCCGCCGTGAGATGTCGTTCGCCGCATCCAGGATCTCGCTCCAGCGCGCCGCCGGCACGAACAGCACGCCGTCGTCGTCGGCGACGACGAGGTCGGCGCGGGTCACCTCGCAGTCTCCGAACCGGGAGGAGACGAGCGCGTCCGGGTGCGCGGGCTCCAGCCGGCGCGGCCCGGCCGAGAACGAGCCGTAACTGAAGACCGGGATACCGATGGCGCGCAGCTCCGTGGTGTCGCGGTGCAGACCCCAGACCACGATCCCGCCGAGGCCGCATTCCAGCGCCTCGAGGGCCACGAGATCACCGACGCACGCTTCGTCGGTCCTGCCATGGTCGTCGATCACGAGGACGTCGCCGGCCTCGGCCGCTTCCATCGCCTCGAGGAACACGTCGACGCTTCCGGAATGGCGCGCGGGCAGGACCCGTCCGGCGACGTTCGCACCGGGCGCCAGCGGCCGGATTCCGGCGGGCGCGAGCCGCAGCTCGATCCCGAGGCGGAGGCAAGCGTCTGCGGCGAGCGCGGTGGGGATCGGCGGCGAACCGGTGGGCGTGCTCTGGTCGGCCATGGCGGAGCTCCTCGGATGGCTTTCCTGCGGAGACGAGTCTGGTTCCGTCACGATCACGCCCCGAGCGCCCGGGCGATCTCCGGCAGCCGCTCGCAGGCGCTGCCGCGCGCGAAGAAGCCGCGGGGCGAGAGCGCCGCCATCTCGGCGAAGGGGTTCTCCTCCGGGTTCACGTCCACCAGGGCGGCGCCCCGGTGGAAGACGAGCCGGCCGATCTGCATGGGCAGGTTCGTGGCGCCGCTCGTCCCCACCACCAGGAGCAGGTCCGCCGCCCCGGCGGCGCGCAGCGCGCTGTCCATCCGGTAGTTCTCCTCGTCGTAGTACTCGTCGAACCAGAGAACGTGCGGGCGGAGCCACCCCCGGCAGCGCGGGCAGGTGAGCTTCTCGCGGTCGTCGGCCGTGAAGGGGTCGTCCTTCCGGTGGACGGCCACGTCGGGCAGGGGCAGGAGCCCCGCCCCGCAGCCGTCCGCGCAGCGAACCCAGGCGGCGTCCCCGTGGATGGTGAAGACCCGCTCCGACCCGGCCCGCCGGTGCAGGCCGTCGATGTTCTGCGTCACCAGCGTGAAGCGATCGCCGAGCGCCCGCTCCAGGTCCACCAGGGCGCGGTGGCCGGCGTTCGGCTCCGCTCCGCGCACGATGCCGAAGCGGTAGAGGTACCAGCGCCACACCTCCTCCGGGGCGCGGTCGAACATCTCCCGCGTGGCCATCTCCTGCGGCATGTAGTTCCGGGATCCGACCACCCAGAACCCCTCCTTGCCGCGGAAGGTGGGGATGCCGGACTCCGCCGAGATCCCGGCCCCGGTCAGCGCCACCACCTTGCCTCTCCGATCCCGGACCTCGCGCAGGACCGCCGCCAGCGCCTCTTCCATGGACCGACCATACCGCGGCCGGTGGCCGGGCGCTCCTGGCGCGTGGAGACCCGCCGGTTATATCCCCGCCCGTGTCGAGCGCCGTCACCCAGGGAATCCGCGTGGAGGTCCGGAGCGACTACCGGGCCGAGCGATCCGACCCCTCGGCGGGCCGCTGGCTCTTCGCCTACACGGTCCGGGTCGCCAACGAGGGGCCCGCTTCCGCGCAGCTGGTGGCGCGCCACTGGATCATCACCGACGCGAACGGCGGCCGCGAGGAGGTGGTGGGCGACGGCGTGGTCGGCCAGCAGCCGCACCTCGATCCGGGCGAACGGTTCGAGTACACGAGCTTCTGCGTGCTCCGGACGCCCCACGGCTCCATGCGCGGCACCTACCGGATGGTGCGCGACGACGGGACCGCGTTCGACGCGGAGATCGCCCCCTTCCCGCTGGTGGTCCCCGGGCGGCTGAACTGAGCGGCCGCGACGCCTCTCACCGCGCCGGCGCCTGCCCGGGCACCGGCGCCCGCGTGGCGATGGCGAGGCGGGTGAGCCCCTCGCGCCGGGCGGCCTCCATCACCGCCACCACGTGGCCGTGGGTGACCCCCTCGTCCGCCTGGACCAGCACCAGGGTGTCGGCGTTGCGCTCCTTCGCCTGGCGGAGCGCGGCCCGGAGCGCCTCCTCGTCCACCACCTGCCCCTTCACCACCACCCGGCCGTCGGCCAGCACGGCCACGGCCAGGTCGCGGGGCACCGCCACCGCGTCGCCGGTGCCGCCCCTCGGCAGCGACACCTTGAAGCCGCCCCGCTCCTGCCCGGACTCGGCGATGGCGGTGGTGGTCACCATGAAGATGATGAGCAGGACGAGGAAGATGTCGGTGAGCGGCGTGATGTTGATGTCGGAGAAGATGCCGCCGCCCTCGGCCTCCTCGTGATCGCCGGTCGGTCCGCCCAGGGCCATGCGGATCACTCCCGCGCGGGCGCGGGCCGCGCGGCGCCGGTGGCCGCGGGCGACTCGCGCGGCGCGTCCCGGGCCGGCTCGGCGCGGAAGGTCACGGGCGCCTCCCGCAGCGCCTCGAGCACGCCCTCGGCCAGGATCCGCAGCTGGGTGGAGAGCCGCTGCACGTGCGTGGCGAAGGCGTTGTAGAGCACCACCGCGGCCACCGCCACCGCGATGCCTCCCGCCGTGGCCACCAGCGCCTCGGAGATGCCGGCCGCCACCACCGCGAAGCCGCCCTGGCCGGTGACGGCCATCTGGTGGAAGGCGTTCATGATGCCCACCACCGTGCCGAAGAGCCCCACGAAGGGGGCGATGGCGCCCACCGTGCCGAGCACCCACAGGCGGCGCCGCAGCTCCAGGGTCGCCTCCTGCCGGGCCCGCTCGGTGGCCGAGGCGGCCCGGGCCAGGTCCACCGCCGGCGCGGCCCCGGCGGCGCCGCGGGGCGAGGCGGAGAGGCCCGCCAGGAAGACCTCGGCCGCGGCCGAGGACGAGGTCCGGCACCGCTCGCGCGCGCCCTCCAGGTCGCCGCGGGCGAGCTCGATCGTCACCGCGTCCGCGGTGGCGCGGGCCCGACCCAGGAACCCCCACAGCGCCACCAGCCGCTCGATGGCCACGGCCACGGCCGCCACCGAGCAGAGCCCGATGACGACCATCGAGTAGCCGCCCGCCTTCAGCATGGTGAGGAAGCTCGTGTCCATGGGTCTCCGGACGCCGTTCGAGCGGCGGATTCTAATGCGGGCCCGCGCGCGGCGGGGGGCTTTCTGCGGCGGGCTGCGCGGGCGGCGGAGCGGGCGGCACCACGCCGCCCCGGTCCAGCTCGACGACGCGCGCGCCGCGCGGCGGCTCGAGGCGGAAGAGCGAGCCGTCCGCCTCCACGTTCGGCTCCACCGAGCGCCACTCCAGCCTCACCTCCACGGCGGGATCCTGGGACGAGAGGCGGATCTCCCCGGGGAAGGGCGCGCCTCCCTCCGTCCGGAACGCCCGGAAGGCGAGGTCGGGGGCTCCCGCCAGCCGCTCCCCCCCCCGCCCCCGCACCCGGGAGGACGCGACGGCCGCGCCCGGCCCGACCTCGAGCCACTGCACGGCCTCCTCCGACTCGAGGGAGAGGCGGACCACGCCGCGGCCCGGCTCCGCCCGGGCCGGCGTGCCCGGAAGGAGCGGCGCCGATCCGCACAGGATGGTGACGAGGTCGCGGGGCGCCAGCGCCACCGGCACGAGCCGGGAGAGGTTCTCGGCGGTGGCCTCGCCGCGGTAGAAGACCCGCTCGCGCGCGTCGTAGAGCCCGAGCCGCCCGCCCTCCGTCACCAGCACCACCGCCGGGTTGCCGAAGAAGTCGAGGGCCTCGAGGCGCAGCCGGTCGGGCTTCTCCGCGGCCAGGAACTGGCGGACCGTCCCGGAGAAGGCGTCGGACTCGATCCGGACGCGGGCCTCGCCCTGGACGCTCCGGACGCCGGCGCGGGTCCGCTCCACCTGGGAGTGGAGCTGGGCCGGATCGAGCGACAGGTCCGGAGGCGGGGCCCGGGGGACGCAGGAGGCCGCCGACAGCGCCAGCGCGAGCGCCCCGGCCCTGCTCATGCCCGCTCCAGCGCCTGGCGCAGGTCGTCGAGCAGATCCTCGGGGTCCTCCAGGCCGACGGAGAGACGGAGCAGGCCGGGCTCGATGCCCTGGGCGGCCAGCTCGGCCCGGGTGGCGTGGCGGTGCGAGGAGAGGACCGGGATGGAGGCGAGGCTCTCCACCCCGCCGAGCGAGCTCGCCCGCGAGACGATCCGCAGGGCGTCGTGCACGCGCGCGATCGCCTCGTGGCCGCCCCGCGCGGCGAAGGAGAGGACGCCCCCGCCGCCGCGCAGGAGCCTGCGCGCCACGGCGTGATCGGGGTGAGAGGGCAGGAAGGGAATCACCGTGCGGTTCTCGAGCCGAGAGTATAGCCAGCGCCCCTCGGGCCGGACCAGGTAGGCGGCCGCCTCGGCGGCGCTCCCGAAGCGGTAGGTGGTGGTCTGGTAGACCGGGGTCGTGACCGACGGGACCGCGAGGACTTCCTCCTCGCCGGCGTGGACCGCGAGGGTCCCCAGCTTGCGTGGCGACATGGGGCACGTCCTTACCGCCGGACCCGGGGGCCCGTCAAAACAGGCGGGCCCGGCGCTCGGCCAGGGCGCGCGCCCGCTCCCGCGCCACGGCGTTCTCCGCCTCGCGCTCGGGCCAGGCGGCCGGATCGGAGGCGGCCACCTCGGCGAGCAGCCTGTCGAAGGCCGCTCCGTCCTGGAGCAGGACCGCCAGGGCCTCCGCCTCGAGCACGCGCGCGAGCTGCTCCCGGGGGAAGAGCGCCCGGGCCCGGTCGAAGTGCGCCCGCGCCGAGGCGACGCCGCCGCCGGCGGCGACGGGCAGCGCCGCCCGGAGCGCGCCCAGGGCCCGGTGGGCCCCGGCGGCGTCCACCCCCTCGTCCAGCTCGGCCGATCGCTCCAGGGTGGGCAGGACCGAGTCCTTCGCCGAGAGCAGGGCCGCGTACCCGGCCGCCTGGGCCGCCCGCAGCGTGCCCAGGCCGAGCCAGTAGAGCGCCTCCGCACCGGGCGGCTCGACCCGTCCGGTCGCGTCGGCCGCGTCCGCGCCGGCGTCGACGGCCTCGGCCCAGGCCGGGGAGAGCGACCGGAGCGCCCGCTCCGCCGCGCGCGCCGAGGCGATCCACGACTCGCGGGCGGCGGGGGACTCCCCCTGGGCGAGCGCCCGGAAGGCCTCGCCGCGCGCCAGGCGGATCTCCGCCTCCGGATCGCCCGGACGCTCCGCGGCCGCACGCCGGTAGGAGGCGAGGGCCTCGGCCAGCCGGGCCGGCTGGCCACGCCGGGCGAAGGCCGCGTCGCCCGCCGAGAGCGCGGCGCGGAAGGCGGCGTCCTCACGCTCCCCCTCCGCGGCCGGCGGCTGCGCCCGGCACGCGAGGAGGAGCATCGCGGCGGCGGCGGCCGGGGCGCGCACGGCCTCCTACCGCTTCTTCTTGCCGGCGGGCTTCCGGGCCGGCCTCGCCTTGCCCTTGCGCCGCGCCTTGGGCGCCGGGCGCCGGGCGGCGCGCCGCGGGGTCGCCTTCCTCGCCTTTCCCGCCTTC
>DATIUR010000195.1:0-17244 GCA_035466675.1 Anaeromyxobacteraceae bacterium
CCCCGTCGCCTTGACCTCGAAGACGCGGTCCCGGATGTCGATGATGGAGACGTCGAAGGTGCCGCCGCCCAGGTCGTAGACCAGCACGCGCTCGTTCAGGTGCTTGCCGATCCCGTAGGCCATGGCGGCCGCGGTGGGCTCGTTGATGATGCGCACCACCTCGAGGTCCACCGCCTCGCCCGCCCGCTTGACGGCCTGCCTCTGCCGGTCGGTGAAGTAGGCCGGGACGGTGACCACCGCCCGGCGCACCTTGAAGCCGAGGTGGTCGGAGGCCACGTCGCGGATCTTGGCCAGGATCTTGGCCCCGATCTCGTGCACCTCGAACGTTTGGCCGTGGCAGTCGACCGCCACGTCGTTGTTCACGCCGCCGTGGACCTGGTACTGGACCGAGCGCCGGACCGTCTCCACCACGTCGTCCTTGAGGGTCCTGCCGATGAGGCGCTTGGTGGCGTAGAGCGTGTTGCGCGGGTTGAGCTGCCACTGGCGCTTCGCCTCGTGGCCGAGCAGCTCGTGCCCCTTGTCGTCGATGGCGAAGATCGACGGGATGATGTAGTCGCCTCCCTTGTACGGGATGAGCTTGACCGCCCCGTCGCCGTGGGCCACGGCGCCGCAGCTGTTCGTCGTGCCCAGGTCGATCCCGATGATGGTGTCGGGGGGAAGCCGCTCCATGCGCGACTCCGAGGGTACTACGGCCGGTCCCCGGAGGGGAGTCGGCGACCTGGCCGCGCGGGCGATACGGCGATAGGCTGTGAGCGAAGGGACGGTCTTCCATGGACGCGCGGCGGTGGCTCGGCTCGGTGGGCGGCGGGGTGAAGTCCTCGTTCGTGGAGAACCGCTCGATCCTGTCCTTCGACGAGTACGTGCAGGTGTTCTTCGATGCGCCCAGGCTCCAGGCGCGATCGGCGGCGCAGTTCCTGCGGGACGTCCTCGAGCACTTCGGGACGGCCGACCGCGAAACGCCGGTGGGGCCCATCCGGCGCTGGCGGCTGTTCGACCTCGCCTTCGACGCCGACGGTCGCTCGCTGCGGGTGGCGGGCCACGAGGACGTGCAGGCGGCCCTGGCCCGCGCCCTCGGGAACTTCGTCCGGGCGGGGAGGGTGAACAAGCTCCTGCTCCTCCACGGGCCCAACGGATCGGCGAAGTCGTCGATCGTGGCCGCGCTCTTCCGCGCGATGGAGGCCTACTCGCGGACCCGCGAGGGGGCCCTCTACCGCTACCACTGGGTCTTCCCCAGCGAGCGGAAGGTGAAGGGCGGCGGCGCGGTCGGCTTCGGGCCGCGGCCGGACGCAGGCGAGCCGGCGAGCTTCGCCCACCTCGAGGGGGAGGCCATCGACGCGCGTCTGGCCTGCCCCATGAAGGACCACCCCCTGCTGCTCGTCCCCAAGGCCGAGCGGCGCAAGCTGCTGGAGGAGCGTTGCCGGCCCAGCGCGAGGGACGGGGCGCGCGAAGAGGACTTCGTCCTCTCCGACCCGCTTCTCGAGGGCGAGCCCTGCCACTACTGCCGGCAGATCCACGATGCCCTGCTCGGAGCCTACCAGGGCGACTGGCTCCGGGTTCTCCGCCACGTCCAGGTGGAGCGCTTCTACGTCTCGGCGCGCTACCAGCAGGCGGCCGTGACGGTCGAGCCGCAGCTCTCGGTGGACGCGTCCTACCGGCAGGTCACCGCCGACCGGAGCGCGGCCGCGCTGCCGCCGGCGCTGCACGCCCTCTCCCTGTACGAGCCGGTCGGCCCCCTGGTGGCGGCGAACCGCGGGATGATCGAGTACTCCGACCTGCTCAAGCGCCCCGCGGAGACCTTCAAGTACCTGCTCGGGACGAGCGAGACCGGGCGCGTCTCCGTCGAAAGCCTCCTGCTGCACCTCGACGTCGTGTTCGTGGCGAGCGCGAACGAGAAGCAGCTCGCCGCCTTCAAGGAGTCGCCCGACTTCCCCTCCTTCAAGGGGAGGCTCGAGCTGGTGCGGGTCCCCTACCTGCGCCGGTTCTCGGTCGAGAAGGAGATCTACGACCAGCAGATCACCACGGTCTCGGTGGGCAAGCACGTGGCCCCGCATGCCACCGAGGTGGCCGCCCTCTGGACCGTGCTCACCCGGCTGAAGCGGCCCATCCCCGACCGCTACGCGGGGGATCTGCGCGCCATCGTCGAGGACCTCGAGCCGCTCGAGAAGCTCCGGCTCTACGACGCCGGGACCGCGCCGGATCGGTTCTCCCTGGCGCAGGCCAAGGAGCTGCGCGCCCGCGCCGGCGACCTGTACCGCGAGTCGGACGTCTACCCGAACTACGAGGGCCGCACCGGCGCCTCGGCGCGGGAGATCAAGACGGCGCTGCTCAACGCCGCCCAGGCCCCCGAGCACCGGTGCCTCACGCCGCACGCGGTGCTGGGCGAGCTCGAGGCGATCTGCCGGGACCGGAGCGTGTACGACTTCCTGCAGCAGGAGGTGGTGGACGGCTACCACGACCACGAGGAGTTCGTGCGGGTGGCCGAGGCCGAGTGCCTCGACGCCATCGAGGAGGAGATCCGCGACTCGATGGGGCTGGTCTCGGAGTCCCAGTACCGGGAGCTGTTCGCGCGGTACGTCTCCCTGGTCTCCCACTGGGTGAAGGGCGAGAAGGTCAAGAATCGCATCACCGGCGAGTACGAGCCCCCCGACGAGGGCCGCATGGTGGAGTTCGAGAAGATCGTGGTGCCCTCCGGGGAGGACCGAACCACCTTCCGCCGCGGGCTCATCGGGGCGGTGGGGGCCTTCCGGCTCGACCACCCGGACTCGACCGAGATCGACTACGTCGCGATCTTCCCCGACCTGTTCCGCCGCCTGCGCGATCACTACTTCGAGGAGCGCAAGAGGCAGCTGCGCCGCTCGCGGGAGGACGTGCTCCGCTACCTGTCGGACGAGCGGGCCGGGCTGGACGACCGGGCCAGGCGCCAGGTCGAGGACACCCTGCGGGCCATGCGGGAGCGGTACGGGTACTGCGAGCACTGCGCCCAGGACGCCATCCTGTTCCTGATGCGCCGACGCTACGAGGGCTAGGGCCGGGAGGCGGGGCGGACCTGGACCCAGTAGGCCACGAACGCGTCGTTCCGGCCGGCGCGCACGTAGGCGCCAGGGACCACGTCCCGTACGGTGCCCAGCCCTCCGGGGAGGTAGACCAGGGTGTTCCGGTCGAGCGACAGCTCCACCATCCCCGATGCGGTCTCGACGCGGACGCGGTGCGCCTGGCGATCCACCGCGCGCACGGTGCCGAGGACCTCCTCGAGGGCGGTGCCCGGAGCGGGCGGCGAGGCCGGCGCCCCGCCCGGCTGCGACCGCGCCGGCGCGGGCAGGAGGGCGACCAGGAGGGCGAGGGACAGGGCGCGCGGGGGCATGTCCCCCATGCTAGCCGAAGTCGGGCCGGCGCCCCGCCGCGTCGGCCTCCCGCGGTACCATGGCTCCCACCGCCTCCGGAGGAACTGGATGGACACCCGCGCCAGCTGGGACCGGTACTTCATGAACATCGCCCGCGTCGTCGCGACGCGCGCCACCTGCGACCGCAAGCACGTGGGGGCGGTGCTGGTGAAGGACAAGACGATCCTCTCCACCGGCTACAACGGCTCCATCCGAGGGCTGGCCCACTGCAGCGAGGCGGGCCACATGATGGAGGACAACCACTGCGTCCGCACCGTGCACGCGGAGGCGAACGCCATCATCCAGGCCGCCAAGAACGGGGTGGCCATCGACGGCGCCACCATCTACACGACGGCCTCGCCCTGCTGGCCCTGCTTCAAGCTCGTCGCGAACGCCGGCTGCCGCCGCATCGTCTTCGGGGAGTTCTACCGGGACGAGCGCATCTTCGAGCACGCCCAGGCCCTCTCCATCGAGCTGGTCGAGCTGGAGGTGCCGGCCCGGCCCGACGTGGCGCCCGACGACACGGGGGAGGCGCGTCCGGTCACCGGGCCGCACCGCTGACGGGCGGCGGGGCCGCCGTGGCGGGCGCGGGCGGGGCCAGCTCGGAGGCCGACAGCGTCCGCGCCAGCTCCTCCCCCAGGACCGACCCCGCCGCGGCCCGCCGCGCCAGGTAGAGCGCCTCGCGCTGGCGGAGGCGGACCCAGCGGTCGGCCATCTCCGTCGGGACCGGATCCGGGATCGCGGCCATCTCGGCCCGGACCGCGGCGAGGGCGCGGTCGACCGATACCACCCGGATGGCCGGCTTCCTCCCGGACTCGCGCCGGGGGTCGATCTCGGCCGTGTCGTTCTCGGTCCAGAGGGCGAGCCAGTCCGCGCCGGCCACCTCCACGCGCTCGACGCCCCGGCCGTAGTCGCGGCGGGCCAACGCCACGCGCAGGAGCACGCCGTCCCGCGCCGCGCCCAGCGGGCCGGTGACGCCGTGCACGTACCTGCGCTCCTGGTTGGAGATGAAGTTGCCGAGCGAGTAGGCGATCACCGCCACGCGGCCGTCCGGGCGGGGGTAGATCTCGACGGGCTGGAGCACGTGCGGGTGGTGCCCGAGGATCACGAGGGCGCCGGCGTCGGCCAGGCGGTGGGCGTATTCGACGTCCTCGGCCCTGGGCTGCTGCGCGTACTCGACGCCCCAGTGCAGCGAGACCACCACCGCGTCGGAGGAGGAGGCGGCGGCGCGGACCTCCTCCAGGGCCCGGTCGCGCACCAGGACGGAGGCGCGCAGGCACCGCTCCGGCGGCGTGGCGGGCGGGCAGCCGTTTCCCTCCTGGTTGAAGGCGTAGGCGTACGAGAGGAAGGCGATGGAGAGGCCGCTCACCTCGATGCGGACCGGTCCCGCCTCGTACCCGGTCGGCCCTGCCCCGAGCGCCCGGAGGCCGGCCGCCTGGAGGCGCCGGAGGGTCTCCTCGAAGCCGGCCCGGCCCTGGTCGAAGGCGTGGTTGTTCGCCACGGCCACCACGTCGACGCCGGCGTCGCGCAGGGCGAGCGCGGCCTCGGCGGGCGCGCTGAACAGGAACTCCCGGACCTCGCGGGCCGAGTCGGGCGCGACGGGCGTTTCCAGGTTGGCGAAGGTGAGGTCGGGCTGGGCGAGCAGGTCGGCCACGGCCGCGTAGAGCCAGGAGTAGCCGCCGTGGGCGGTTCCCGCCCCGTGGACCCGGGCCGACTCCTTCACCGCGCCGTGCATGAGCACGTCCCCCACCGCGCCGAGGGTCGCGCGCGCGCGGATCGCCACCGGCGGCTCGGCCGGGGGGACGGGGACGAGCGCGCCTCCCCGGGGCGCCGCGCCGGGCCGCTCCGGGGGGACGGCGGTCCGGCCGGCGGAGGCGCAGCCGGCGGCGAGCAGGGCGAGGGCCAGAGGTCGGAGAGCGGCAGCCACCGGGCAAGGAGTGTACGCTATGTTCGGGTCGGGCCCGAGGCCGGGCCGAGCAGGGAGCGGATCCCGGTGACGACGACGCCGCAGCCCACGAGCGGTCCCTCCTCCCCCGCGCGCCCCGGCCCGTCCGCAGGGGCGGCCGGCGCCGAGGGGATCTCGCTCGCCGCCCGGTCGATGGCGCACGATGCGAAGAACGCGCTCAACGCCATCGTGCTCAAGGTCGAGATCCTGCTGGCACGCGCCGGGGCCGCGGGAGGGCCGGGAGGTGCGGCCGAGCACCACCTCGCGGCGATCCGCGACGCCGCCCGCCGGCTGGACGCCCTGGTCCGGCGCTTCGCCGACTTCGTGGACCCTCCCGACGAGGGATCGGCCGACGCCGGGGCAGCCGCGTCCGAGGCGGCCGCCCTGCTCGGGCCGGAGGCCCGGCGGCGCGGCGTCGAGCTCCTGGTCGTCCCGGCTCCGGGAGGGCGCGCGCGGGTCTCCTCCGCCGCGCTGAACGGCCTCCTCCTCCATCTCCTCGGGCGGGCCCTCGCCGCGACGCCCCCGGGCGGCCGGGTGGACGTGCGGGCGGAGGAGCGGCAGGGCTCGGTCGAGATCGCGGTCGAGCGCCGGCCCGTCGAGGCCGGAGGAGGGCCGGGCGCCTCCGAGCAGGTCGCCGCGGAGGCCCTGGGCGCCACCCTCTCGGTGGAGCGCGATGGGACGGCGGAGCGCTTGCGGCTCTCCCTGCCCGGTGCGCCATGACCGGCCGCCTGCTCATCGTGGACGACGAGGCGGAGGGGAGGGATGCGCTCGCGGAGCTGGCCCGGAGCTGGGGTCACGAGGTCCGCGCCGCGGGGGACGCCGCCGAGGCGCTGCGCGCCGCTGGCGAGTCGCGCCCCGACGTGATCGTCACCGATCTCGTCATGCCGGGCCGGGACGGGATGTGGCTCCTGCAGGCCCTGCGGGTCGACCTGCCGGACTGCCCGGTGGTGGTGGTCACCGGCCGGGGGACCATCCAGGCGGCGGTGCAGGCGATCAAGGAAGGGGCCTACGACTTCATCGAGAAGCCCATCGAGGCGGCGCGGCTGCGGATCGTCATCGAGCGGGCCCTGGAGAAGAAGGCGACCCTGCGCGAGGTCCAGCTCCTGCGAGGACGGCTGGCGGCGCTGGCCCCCGGATCGGAGATGGTCGGCTCCGGGCCCCGCATGCAGGAGGTCCTGGCGCTCGCGAACCGGGTGGCCCCTTCCCACGCCAGCGTGGTGATCGAGGGGGAGAGCGGGACCGGGAAGGAGGTCGTGGCCCGGCTCATCCACCGCCTCTCGCCCCGCCGCGAGAGGCCCTTCGTGGCCCTGAACTGCTCGGCCATCCCGGCCACGCTGATCGAGTCCGAGCTGTTCGGGTACGAGCGCGGCGCGTTCACCGGCGCGGAGCAGCGCCGGCTCGGCAACTTCGAGCTGGCGCACGAGGGCACCCTCTTTCTCGACGAGATCTCCGACCTCCCCCTCGAGCTGCAGGCCAAGTTCCTCCGGGTTCTCGAGGAGCGGAGGATCCGTCGCGTGGGCGGGCACGCCGAGGTGGAGGTGGACGTCCGCGTCCTGTGCGCCACCAACCGGCGCCTGGAGGAGGAGGTGCGGGCCGGCCGGTTCCGGGAGGACCTCTACTTCCGGCTGCACGTCTTCGCCATCCGGCTGCCTCCGCTCCGGGAGCGGCCCGAGGACGTGCCGCTCCTGGTCAGGCACTTCATCGAGAAGTTCGACGCCGAGACGGGCAAGCGGGTCCGGGGCGTGACCCCGGAGGCGCTCGCGGCGCTCCAGGCCCACCGCTGGCCGGGCAACGTGCGGGAGCTCCGCAACGCGGTGGAGCGGGCGATGATCCTGGTCGACGGCGACGTGATCGGCGAGGGCCACCTGCCCCCGGACGTGCGCGCGGCGCGGCCGGAGGCGGCCGCGCTCCGGATCCCCCTCGGTCTCCCGCTCGATGAGGTGGAGAAGCAGGTGATCCTCGCCTCGCTCGAGCGGAACGGCGGCAACAAGGCCAGGACCGCGGAGCAGCTGGGGATCAGCGAGAAGACGCTCTACAACAAGCTCCACCGGTACCAGGCGGAGGCGCGGGCGCGGGCCGGAGGCGAGCCGCCGGCCTCGTCCGGGGCCGGCGGGACCGCCGGATAGGCCCGCTCAGGCGCCCGCGGACGTGGCCCGCAGGCCGACCGGCTGCGAGGCCAGGACCACCCGCCCGCGCCCGGCCCGCTTCGCGGCGTAGAGGGCGGCGTCGGCCTCGCGGACCAGGGACTCGGCGTCCCCGCCGTCGCCCTCGGCGAGACAGGCGACGCCGAAGGAGGCGCCGATGGGGACGGTCCGCCCGGCGATCTCGAGATGGGTCTCCTTCAGCCGCGTGTTGACTCGCTCGGCGAAGACGCGCCCCTCCTCGGCGGAGGTGTGCGGCAGCAAGACCACGAACTCGTCGCCCCCGTAGCGGGCCCCGAAGTCGGTCTCGCGGAGCTCGTCCCGGATCACCGCCGCCACCGCGGCGATGGCCCGGTCCCCCGCCGCGTGACCGAGCTCGTCGTTCACCGGCTTGAGGTTGTCCATGTCGGCCATCACGCAGGTGAGGGGGGTGCGGTAGCGGGCGGCGCGCTTGACCTCCTCCTGGATGCGGGCGCGGAACGCGCGCAGGTTGGCGAGGCCGGTCAGGGCGTCGGTCTGGGCCATCTCGCGGAGCGCGGTCTGGCTCCGGACGAGCCGGAGCGTGCGCTCGAGGCGGGCGCGCAGCTCCCGGTCGGAGAAGGGCTTCTGGAGGTAGTCCACCGCGCCGAGGTCGAGGCTCCGGACCTTCACCGCGTCGTCGCCGCGCGCCGAGACGAAGATCACCGGGATGTCCGAGGTGGTGGGGTCCGATCGGATCCGGTCCAGGGCCTGGAACCCGTCGAGCCTGGGCATGAACAGGTCCATCAGCACGATGTCGGGGTGATCGAGGCGGGCGGTCTCGACCGCGGCCTGGCCGTCCGAGACGGTCAGGACGTCGTAGTCCTCCCCGAGAAGGAGGGCGAGCGCCTCGCGGGCCTCCGGGTCGTCGTCGGCCACCAGCACGCGAGGCCGCGCTCCCGGCGCTCGCTTGGCGCGCGCTCCGGGCCTGCTCACCGCGCCACCGGGGTGGGTCGCGCGCTCCAGCTCGTCCGCGAGGTGGCCGAGGCGGCGTGCCTCCTCGCCGCGCGCGTCCGGTCCGCCGCCCGGGTGCAGCACCGCCTCCGCCGCGGCGCGAAGCTCGGCGGCCGCGGCCGCCACCAGCACGTCCTTGCGGTGGGCCGTCTCGCGCAGCCGGCGGTTCGCCTCCACCAGCTCGCCCAGCCCGGATCGAGCGAGGCGCAGCGCATGGGCGGCGAGCGCGGCCACCAGCCGGAGCATGCCCGTCTCGTCCTCCGGCGCGGCGATGCGCAGGATCCAGTTCGCCGCGACGGGGACGCAGGCGGCGCCTTCCTGGAACGCGTACCCGTCCGCGCCGGGCTCCGGCAGCTGACACCCGGCGTCGGGGTGGCGGAGGTCCGCGGGCCAGCCCAGGGCCGCGGTGAGCGCTTCGGCCAGGCGCCGCGCGATCTCCTCGGGCGAGGCGCTGGCGGACTCGGCCAGCACGCGCAGGAACGGAGCGAGCGCGTCGAGCGCTCCGCGAGGCGCGGGCGTCCTCAGGCGGTCCCTCTCGTCGGTCATGCGCACGTTCAGCGGGCGGGGCCCCGGCACGCGCAGCGGCCGCGCCCGAGTCCCGTGCCCCCTTGGTCGGAGGGTACGATGCCGTTCGCCACGGGTCCACCCCCTCTGCCCCTCCGAACCCAACGGGCGAGGCCGCCGCAGGTTTTCGCCCGAGGCAACCGGTCGCGGATCTGCGCGTGCGCGGCGGGGCCCCGTCGTTATGATGAGGTGGGAGGAGGTAGGCGATGTCGGAGAGCGTGCTGATCTACGGCAAGGACACCTGAGGGTACACCTCCGCCGCCCGTGAGGACTACGGCGCCAGGGGAGCCAAGGTGACGTACTTCGACGTGAAGCGCGATCCGGCGGCGCTGGCGCGCTTCCTGGAGCTGTCGGGCGGGGAGCGACGGGTCCCGCTCATCGTGGCCGGAGGGAGGGTGACCGTCGGCTTCGGCGGGACCTGAGGGGTCTAGCGCGGCTCCCGGTCCGGGAGCACGAAGGCGGGCGGACGGGCTCGCTTCTCTAGCGGCGCCCGTACACCGCGCGCTTCCCGCCGCGGAAGGCCGGGCCCATCAGCTCGGGCGGGATGCGCTCGAGGTAGAACTGGTACCACTGCTCGCCGTAGATCTTCCCGAGCTTGAGCTTCCGGTCGTTCTGGAGGGCCTGCAGGCAGGCCTTCACCTTCTCGTCCGACTTGTTCGCCTCGGCGGCGCGGCTCATCACCCGGATGGCCTCGTCGTGCCGGCCCTCGCTCTCGAGGACCCAGGCGTAGAGCGCCCAGACGACGCCCTCCTTGCGGTTCGCCTTGGCGGCGGCCTCCAGCACCCGCAGCGCGCCGGCCACGTCCTTGCGGCGGTAGAGGGCGGCGCCCAGCATGCCGCGCGCGATCCAGTTGCGGGCGTAGCTCTTCTGGAGGTGCGGCAGCGCCGCGTCGAAGCCCTGGCGGACGTAGTGCAGGATCCCGATGTTCGAGTGGATCTGGGTCGCGACCAGGAACTGCCAGCGCGAGAGCACGAAGGCCCCCTGCAAGGTCTGGATGGCCTTCTCGAAGCGCTGGGCCTGCACCTCCTTCTGCACCACGTCGAAGATCGCCTCCAGCTGCTTGCCGGTGCGCCGCGCCAGCACCACGTAGGCGGCCGCCGCCGCGACGAACCCGGGCAGGATCGCCCCTATCCAGCCCAACTCGGTGCCGACCCGGATCGCGAGCGTCACCGCGAGTCCGACGGCGAGGCTGAGGAGCACGTTGATCATCGCTTTCCCCCGGTGGGGCGGACAGATACACGCGCGCGCCGCCCGGCGGCAAGAAGAAAAGGTCCCGGCCGGCGGCCGGGGATGGCCCTCCCCGGACTCGAACCGGGATGGGGGATCGCCCCACTCGATTTTGAGTCGAGCGCGTCTACCGTTTCGCCAGAGGGCCGGCGAGCGCGAACCTAGCAGAAAAGGCGCGGCCGTGCCCCGCGGCGTCAGCCGCGCCCGGGCCGCGAGCGCGAGAGCAGCAGCCCCTCGAGCGCATCGCGCACCGCGGCCAGGGCCTCTTCCTCGGTGCGAGCGTCGATGATGGGTGAATCTCCCTCGCCGAGGCGGCATCGGGCGGCCACCGATCCCCCCGCGTTCCGGAAGAGCTCCACCGTGACGGTGGTGTCACCCACCCGAAGGCAGCGCACCGCGATGGGCTTGGAATCGGCCACGTGACGGCTGGACGCAAGGCCTGGGCCGGACACATGGGCGACAATGGGCGACAGCGGGCGCCCATGTAGCCAAGTTTCGGGCCTGCCGAAAATCCTCCGAGGTTGCGGGTGAGTTCGAGCCATGGGCGCGTTTTCCGCCGCCAGGGGCTCGCTGGCGAGCCCGTGCCAGCCACGACGCGCCGGGCCAGACATTCGACCTGGGGCCGAGCGCATGGCCCCTGTGGGCGCGACGCACACCCCGTCGGGACTGGACTTACCCGCACGGTGATATCGCCCCAAAGTAGTTACCACTGCGCGTGGCACCCTCATTGCTCTACACTCTCGCGTCTTGAGGCTGTCCAGGTTCATCGCGACGTATCGGGACGCGGCTCCAGGGGAGCACGTGCTCTACGACCTCCTCGAGGACCGCTACGTGGGCGTGGACGATCGCGCGCTCGCGGCCATCGCGCGCTGGCGCGACGCGCGGCCCGCCGACGAGGAGCGTGAGTCCGCCGAGACCCTGCGCGGGATGGGGTTCCTCGTCGAGACGGACGCAGACGACGAGGAGCGCCTGGCGGGCGCGGAGGCGCGGGCGCGGCGGGGACCCGAGGCCACGACATACGTGACGATCCTCCCCACGCTCGCCTGCAATCTCGCCTGCACCTACTGCATCCAGCAGGACACGCCGAACACGCGCATGGACGCGGCCACCGAGGAGGACTCGGTGGGGTTCGTGCTGCGCAAGGTCGACGAGGCGCGCAGCGCGCGCCTCACGGTCCACTACATCGGCGGCGAGCCCCTCACCCGCAAGGACCTCCTCCTGCGCACGGCGGAGCGGTTCGCGGCTGCCATGCGCGAACGGGGCGGGACCTTCGACTGGGAGCTGACCACGAACGGCATCGGGCTCCAGGCCGACTTCCTGAAGGCGCTCCTCGCGCACGGAGTGGGGTCGGTCAAGCTCACGCTCGACGGCGACCGGGAGACGAACGACCAGGCCCGGGTGTGGCGGAGCGGGCAGGGGACGTTCGACGAGGTGTACGGCGCGCTCCTCGAGGTCGCGCGCGAGTGCCCGGACGTCTCGCTGCGTCTGGGCGGGAACTTCCGCGGCGGGCAGGAGGCATCCTACGAGCGGCTGCTCGACCGGCTGGAGCGGGACGGCCTGGCCGGCCGGCTGGATCGCGTTCGCTTCAAGCCGGTCATCGACCTCGCGCCCTCCTGCGGCTCCTGCGCCGAGGCGCCGGGCGAGGCGAGCGGGCTCGTCCAGCTCGGTTCGTCGGTGAAGCGGCGCGGGCTCGCGCGCCGTGCGGAGACGGCCGGCGTCGACGGCCTGGGCGCCTGCGAGATCCACTGGGACAACGCGTGGGTCGTCGATCCCGGCGGGAACGTCTACCGGTGCTTCAGCCTGGCCGGCCACCCCGAGATGCGGATCGGGACGGTGCGCGACGGCGCCGGCGGCCGCGATCGCCTGGCCGCGGCGCGGCCCTGGGCCACCGACCCCGGCTGCGCCACCTGCCCCTACGTCCCCGCCTGCTTCGGCGGCTGCCTCGCCGGAGCCTACTTGCAGAGCGGCCGCTCCGGCACCGTGCTCTGCAAGCGCGACTGGTTCGAGAAGAGCTTCCGCGAGGAGGTGGTCCAGCGCTACCTCGCGGAGTTCCACCCGATGTGCGACGCCTCACGTGCAGCCTGACCCGAAAGATCCCCCCAGGGGAGGAGAGAGCCATGACCATCAAGATCTCGAAGCGAGTTTCCACGCGGCAGACGGTGCCTTGTTTCGCCACGGCTGGCTAACGGACGGGGAGAGACCGCCGTCGTACTCTGCGGTCTGCGCCCAGACTTGAGGAAGGGGCGGCAGCGTGCGATGGATCGCACGTGGGCCGCCTCTATCTCCTAGCCCTACTCGCGCTCGCCGCCTGTTCCAGGCAGGCCGAGCGTGGCCCGTTCGTCCTGCGCATCGCGGTAGTGGGCCCCCTCACCGGGGTGAGCCCGCGCGTCCCGGAGTCGAGCGCGGCATTCGCGACCGACCTCGCCTTCCAGGCTCTTCTCTATCCGGATCGAAACGGGGCGCCGCGCTCGCTGCTCCTGCGCACCTTCAAGAGGCTCGGGCCGACCCGGTACCGGATCGCGATCGATCCGGTCGTTCGGTTCTCCGATGCGTCCCCCGTCACGTTCGACGACGTCGTCCGCGCGGTGGCCTACTGGGACATCCGCGCGACGCGCGATGGGGACGAGATCCTCCTCGAGAGCCCGACGGGCGCGCTCGAGGCGAAGCTCTACTACTCGGCGATCTACCGGGACGCCGGCGGCGAGGTCTTCGGGACCGGCCCCTTTCGCGTGGCCGAGCAGAGCCCATGGCGCGTCGTCCTGGAGCGGGTTCACCCGGCCCCGGGTCGGATCGATCGGGTGGAGCTGGTCGCCTTCCCCTCGAGCCGGGACATGCTGTCCCGAACACTGCGCGGCGAGACGAACGGCGTGGCCTTGCTCTCCGAGCGCCAGGCGGAGTTTCTGGAGGGCGTGCCGAGCCTCAAGGTGGTCCACTCGCCCTCCCCGCACGCTCGCGCGGTGGTCTTCAACGAGAAGCGGGTCCCCGGGGCGGAGTGGCAGGCGCTCCGTTCCGCGCTCCCCTTCGGCCGTATCGCCCCCTTCGCCTGCGGTGCCAACGTGTTGGCGGAGTCACCGCTGGCGAGGGTCGGGGGCGAGGTACCCCCCGGGCGACCCCTGGCGATATCCAACATGACTTTCGACACCGTCACGCCATTCGTCGGCCTGGCGCTCCGGCGCGCGCTGGGGGCACGGGGCGGGCCGTTGTCGCGCCCGGACCCAGGTTCGCTGTCGGCCGCCGGAATGCTGGCGGACTTCGATCTGACGGTGCGTAACGCGCTCGTGTGGCCCCCGGTTGTCCTCGCGCTGAGTTGGGGGACGGGTTCCCCCTTCAACGCGTCGGGCTACTCGAACCCCGCCGTGGACGAGGCCTTTGCCCGCGGCGACGCCGAGGCCGCCGCGGCCGAGATCCGGCGCACGGCCCCCTTCGTCGTGCTCTGCCGCGGCGAGCGCATCGCCGCCTTCGACGCCCGCATCAGGAACCCGACCCTCGGCTGGTGGGGCGTCCTCGACACGCTCCCGGACTGGGAGGTCGAGCCGTGAACCGCCGCCGGATGGCGATGCGGCTCGCGCTCCTGGTCGCCTTCTCCGGCCTCGCGCCGATTCTCGTGGTCGGCGCCATCGCCATCGAGATCCTGCGCCGCCACGCCGAGCACTCCTCGCTGGTGGGGCTGCGGGCCGTGGCCGAGCAGACGGCCGCCCGCGTCGGAGCGTACGTCTCGGCCCAGAAGGAGACGCTGCGGGCGGTGGGCGCCGCGGCGGCCAGCTCCCCCGACGGCGCCCGCCGACTCGAGGAGGTGGTTCTCGAGGCGCCGGCCCTCGGCCGGGTGGTGCTGGTGGGCGACGACACGCCGCGGGCCGATCTTCCCCAGTTCCTCTCCCCGGAGAGCATCGCCCGGGCCCGCACCGGTCAGGAGGTGAGCTCGGAGATCTACCTGGCGCGCGACCTGACTCCGGCCATCGACCACTGCATCCCGGCGCCGGGGCCCCCCGGCCACGCGGTCTGCGCCAGCCTGGACCTGCTCGAGCTGTGGCGGTTCGTGCAGCGCATCCGGGTGGGGCGCTCCGGGAGGGCCCTCACCTTCGATCCGCAGGGAAGGCTCCTCGCCTCCGGCGTGGGGAGCCTCCGGGCCGCCATCCTGACCGGCGAGCCGGTGCCCCAGTCGGCCGCCGCGGCGCGGGTGGCGGCCGGGTCCTTCGACGTCCCGGAGTCGTACGAGGGCGCGGGCGGAGAGGACGTGCTGGGAGGCTGGGCCCGGATCCCCGACCTGGGCTGGGTGGTCCTGGTGGAGCAACCGGCCGGCGAGGCGCTCCGGCCGGCGCGCATCGCGCAGTGGGTGCTCGGGCTCTTCGCGGTCTTCGCCCTGGGGCTGTCGATCCTCCTGGGCTGGAGGCAGTCGCTCAAGGTGCTGGCCGAGCTGGAGGTGGAGGAGCGGTGGAAGACGGCCGGGCGCATCGCCGCCGGCGTCACCCACGACCTCGGCCACCGCGTCGCCATCCTGGCCCAGACGGCCGGGCTGGCCGAGGCGGGGGACCCCACCTTCCTGCCGCGCATCCGTGAGAACCTCCGCGCCGAGGTGGCCACCCTGCGCAAGTTCGTGGCCGACTTCGCCGATCTCTCGCGCGACGTGCGGTCGATCGACCTGCTGCCGCTCGACCTCGACGCCTTCGCCGAGAGCGTGGCCCGGAGCGCGGCGCCGCACGCCGAGCGCCAGGGCGTGCGGCTGGTGGTGGAGGGGTCGGCCGGGTCCGTCTGGGTGAGGGCGGACCGCTACCTGCTCGAGCGGGCGGTCCTGAACCTGGTCTCGAACGCGTGCGAGGCCTCGCCGCGCGGCTCGGAGGTCCGCATCGCCGTGCTGGCGGGCGGCGACCGCGCGGCCGTCGAGGTCCGCGACGAGGGGGCCGGGATCGAGCCGGACCGCCTGCCGCGGCTCTTCGACGCCTTCGTGTCGACCAAGCGGACCGGCGCCCACGTGGGGATGGGGCTACCCAACGTGAAACGGATCGTGGACGCGCACGGCGGCACCGTGACGGTGGCGAGCGCCCTGGGGGCGGGGGCGACCTTCCGCATCGAGCTGGCCACCATGGCCCCGCCGGGAACCGGGACGGCCGCGGCTCCGGCGGCGAGCGGCGCCGCGTAGCCGCGACCTCAGTCGTCGTCCCCCTCCGGCGCGAGCCCGTGCAGGCGAAGCTTGGCCTTGAGGGTGGAGTACCCGATCCCGAGCTGCTCGGCGGCCCGGCGGCGGTTCCAGGCGTTCTGGGCGAGCACGCGGCGCAGGTAGCCGCGCTCGAAGGCGGCCATGGCGGCGGCGTAGTCCGACTCCCGCTCGGCCTCCCGGGAGAGTCCGGCGCCGACCGAGAGCTCCAGGGGTAGATCGCTCTCGTCGATGGCGGGCTGGTCGCAGATCACCACCAGCCGCTCGATCAGGTTCTCCAGCTCGCGGATGTTGCCCGGCCAGTCGTACCGCTCCAGGATCGACACCGCACCCTCGGAGAGCGTCTGGGTGTGGCGGCCGTAGGCCGCCGCGAAGCGCGCCAGGAAGTGCTGGGCCAGGTCCCGGATGTCCTCGCGCCGGTCCCGGAGCGCGGGCAGCTCGATGGGGACGACCTTGAGGCGCCAGTAGAGATCCTCGCGGAACTTCCCCTCCGCCACGAGCTTCTCGAGATTCCGGTTGGTGGCGCAGATGACGCGCAGGTCGACCGGGATGGGCCGGGCTCCGCCCACCCGCTCGATCTCCCGCTCCTGCAGGGCGCGCAGGAGCTTGGCCTGCACGTCGAGCTTCAGCTCGGCCAGCTCGTCGAGGAAGAGCGTGCCGCCGTTCGCCAGCTCGAACTTCCCGTAGGCCTGCCGCACGGCGCCGGTGAAGGAGCCCTTCTCGTGCCCGAACAGCGTCGTCTCCACCAGCTCGGACGGGATGGCCGGCAGGTTCACCGCCACGAACGGCCCTCCCTGGCGGTCGCTGTGCGTGTGCAGGTAGCGGGCCAGGACCTCCTTGCCCGTGCCGCTCTCGCCGGTGACCAGCACCGTGACGGGCTTGGCCGCGATCTTCTCGGCCACCGCCACCACCGCGCGCATGGCCGCCGAGCGACCCACCACCATGGGCTTGTGTCCGCGGCTGGCGACCTCCTCGCGGAGCCAGGCCAGCTCGCGCTCGGCCCGCAGCTGCTCGAGCGACTTCGACAGCCGGGCCGAGAGCTCTCCCGGCGAGAAGTCCTTGGTGACGTAGTCGAGGGCCCCGTGCTTGATGGCCTCGACCGCCACGGAGATGTCCTTCACCACCGACACCATGATGACCCCGACGTCGGGATGGCGCTCGCGCACGTGGCGGAGGACCTGGATGCCGGAGATGCCGGGCAGCTGGACGTCGAGCAGCACCACGTCCACCGGGCTCTTGCGGACGGCCTCGATGGCCTCCTCCCCGGACGCGGCGGTGATGGAGTTCATGCCGGCCGAGCGTACGATGGCCTCCATGGTCTGCCGGAGGGCCGGGTCGTCGTCGACCACGAGCACGTTGGGCTGACGCGGCATCGCGGGGAGTGTACCCCGGATCGCGCCGTGATGCAGCGGGCGTCAGCGGGCCGAGCCGCCGGAGGAGCCGCCGTCCTTCGGTGGCGAGGCGCCGGCGGAGGAGGTCTCGCCGCCCGACCCCGAGGCGCTGCCCGCCTCGGCGGGGGAGGCCTTCTTGCTCTTGGGAGAGGCGTAGAGGTCCGAGTACCAGCCGCCACCCTTGAGCTGGAAGGTGGTGCGGGAGACGAGGCGGGCGAGCGGTCCGCCGCCGCACTCGGGGCAGGAGGCGGGGGGCGGGTCGGCCACCTTCTGCATGGTCTCGGTGAGGCGGCCGCACGCCTCGCACACGTACTCGTAGATGGGCACGTGGCGATCCTATGGACGGTACCGGCTCGCGTCAAAGCGGGCTTCAGCGCCGCCGGGGGCGGCGCGCCCGGGGCGCGCCCCTGGCCGAGTCCCGCCGCGGGGGCGGGGACGCCGGCCGCCGAGGCCGCGCGGTCGCGGGGGCGCC
>DATIUR010000196.1:0-3304 GCA_035466675.1 Anaeromyxobacteraceae bacterium
ATCTCCTGCGTGAGGTCGACGATCCGGTAGTTCCGGTCGGTCCGGTACCCGAGGTACTTCGCGACCGTCACCACCTCGCGGTTCACATAGTGGTTGCCGAGCGTGCTCTGGGACTCGACCAGCGTCACGTTGCCGAACCCGCGCCGGGCGAGCTCGTCGACGAGCCGCTCCACCAGCGCCGGATCGGTGTAGGTCGAGAAGTCCTTCTTCGAGTGCATGAACATGAAGTTCGGCTTGATGACGATCCGGTAGTCGGCCTTCGCCTTGCCCGACGCCGCGAAGCGGCGCTCGAGGACCTCCCAGAAGCCCGCCTGGTCGAGCGCCTGATCCAGCAGCGCGAGCTTGTCGTCTCCCGAGAGCGCCACGACCTTCGTCGGTCCGGTGCGCCTGGGCGGCTCGCGCCGGGTCCGCAGGAACGCCGTCTGCGCCTCGAGGAAGGCCCGGTTCGCCCTCAGGAAGAAGGCGAGGGTGATCCAGAAGATGGCTCCGTCGACCAGGAAGATCCCGAGGTACGCGAGGAACCTCGCCGAGAACAGCCAGAACGCCAGCGCGCACAGGGCCGAGGCGGCCTTCGACACGAGGACCGGGAAGACGAACGCCCTGTTCCTGCGGATGCCGTGGGCGGCGAAGAACGACAGCGCCGAGATGGTCATCATCATGGAGAAGGACAGCGCCGTCCAGAAGCGTTCGGCCGGCATCGGGGCCAGCGGCCACGACGGTGCGACCGCCCGCGACACCGCGTTGAGCCCGGCCAGGATCCGGGCCGGCGCGATCGCGAACGCCCCCCCGACCACGAGGTAGACCCAGCCGCTCAGGCGCATGAAGGTGCGGAGCTGCCTCTCCTTCCTGGTGGCATGGATCATGGGGGCACCTCCGTTCCGACCGGCGACAGGTCCAGGCTCTCCGAGGCGAGGAGGGCCGACAGCGACGCCTGCGCCACGATCTCCAGTGGCCAGCAGCCCAGGAGCAGGAAGAGGGGCGGGTAGCCCGGGTCGAGCGGGAACGTCCAGATGCCGCTGCCCATCGAGCCGACGTACTCGCTGACGTTCGCCGCCACCCACGCGGTCGCGACGAGCCCCATCGAGCTGGCGAAGGACGTGCGCAGGCTCACCACCACGCCCGCGACCGCCAGGGCGGCGTAGAAGGCGGCGAACGTGATGTCGGTGCCTCGCCGGTAGCCGCCCAGGCCGACGGGGATGACCGCCGCCACCGCGACGATCACGGCGACGCTCACCCATCGTGGAGCCCTCACCCTTGCCCGGACGAGAAGCGGCACCGTGACCTTCCTCGCCAGCGCCCATGCGGCCGAGCCGGCGATCACCCACAGCCACACGCCGAAGAGGTAGTGGCCGGGGTTGCCGTGGTACGCCCACAGGCCGCAGCGGATGCCGATGGACTCCTTCACGTACTCCAGGACGAAGATCGAGAAGAGCAGGGAGACGACCCGGCAGGTGCGCACGGTGACCGTGAGCGAGGCCGTCACCGCCAGCCCGGCGACCATGGCGAGGCCGAGCAGCGGCGTCACGATGGGCAGGTATCCCTCGTGGTGCATGGCGAACCCGGTCGCGAGCGCGAGGAGCCCGAGCGGAACCAGGTTCATCGCGTGCGGCCGCGCCTCCGAGCCCTGCGCCTCCGCCGTCATGCCGACCTCCGGGATGGAAGGGGTCGGGAGCTACTCCTGGAACAGCCGAAGCTTCGCCAGGATTCAGCCGATGAAGCGCGTGGCGGGCTTCATGTCGTCCGCGAACGGCTCGACGGTCTCGACGCGGTCGAAGAGGTACCGGACGAAGAACGATCCCAGGAGCAGGTCGAACCCTCGGCATGATGACCGCTCGACGGGCCCCTTGTGACCTCGCACCGGGGGACGCCCGGGTCCCTCCCCGTCCGGAAGAACCCGGGAAGGGTTCGGGCGTCACACCCCCATCAGCCCGTCCGCGAGCCCGGTCAGCCTCTCCCCTCCCGCCTCCGTCACCACCCAGGTGTTCTCGATCCCCACCGCCCCGCGCCCGGGGAAGACGAACTTCGGCTCCACCGCCACCGTCTGCCCGGCCCGGAGCGGCACCCGCGAGCCGGGCGCGATCACCGGCAGCTCGTCCAGCTCCAGGCCCACCCCGTGTCCCACGAAGCGGGCCTGCTCCCCGGGCGGCCCCATGAAGACGTCCCCCAGCCCCGCCTGCCCGGCCATCGCCACCGCCCGCCCCCACAGCTCCTCCGGGACCGCCCCGGGCCGCAGGCCGGCGGAGACCTCCGCCTGGATGGCGCGCGCGACCTCCAGCGTCCGGGCCAGGTCGGGGGCGAGCGCGCCGCACACCGCCATCCGCGTCATGTCCACCACGTAGCCGCCGAACACCGCCGTGAAGTCCACCATCACGGGCTCGTCGCGGCCGATGGGGCGCTCCGAGGCGCCCAGCGGGTAGGCCGGGTGGAGGCCGGCCCCCGCCACCGGCCCGTCGAAGAAGCCCGGCACCGCCGCCCCCGCGCCCGCCACCGCCAGCCCCACGAACAGCTCGGCGTTGAACGTCCTGAGCCGCGGGCTCCCCTCGTTCCCGGCGCGCCGGAGCCGCGCCTCGATCTCGGCGGAGAGGTCGATCTCCCGCATGCCCGGCCGCAGGAACGAGGGGACCTCTCCGAGCACGGCGGAGAGCCGCCTCCCTCCCTCGCGCATCACGGCCAGCTCGGCGGGCGACTTCACCGAGCGCTGGGCCCGCAGCGCGCCCGACACGTCCACCCACTCGGCCACCGGGAGCTGCCGCCGCCACCAGTCGAGCGTGGCCGCCGGCACGACGTCCAGGGTGGTCCCCACCCGGCCGCGCGCGCCCGTGGCGGCGGCCAGCTCGCGCGACGGCGGGAAGGGGCGCACGTCCGCGACCGCGCTCTCCGAGCGGGCCCGGGAGAGGCTCCTCCGGACGAAGAGGACCGGGTCGCCGCGGGTCGGCACCCACAGCGCGCCGCTCTGGCGCGTGCCGGCCAGGTAGTAGAGGTCCACCGCGGCGAGGACGAGCGCGCCGTCGATGCCGCCCGCCCCGAGCGCGTCCCGGAACGCGGAAAGCCGGCTGCCGTGCTCCGCCGCCTCCATGGCCACCTCCCTGGGGACCGCATCCTAGACGACCGCACCGTGATCTGGATCGTGGATGCTGCCAGGGAACCGGCAGGCCCTCGCCGACGGCTCGCTGCGCGGCGCAGCCCCGGGCCTCGCCGCGCCGGGGAACGAGGCCGCCGAACAGGGACCCGCGGGGGGCGTTGCCCGCAGGCGCGGAGCGTTCGAGCGCGGGAGGGCTTCTCGGGTCGGGGATCGGACCGGCAG
>DATIUR010000197.1:0-1843 GCA_035466675.1 Anaeromyxobacteraceae bacterium
AGATCCAGCGACGGGGGGGCTCGCAGCCCCTCACCGAGGCGGAGGCCGACGCCGTGCTGGGCCTCGCGGCCACGGCGGCGCGGGCCGACGGTGCTCCCCCGCTGTCCGAGCAGTTCCGCCTCTCGGTCGAGGCCCGAGAGGCGGGAGAGGTGCTCCACCTGCTCGCGGTCGACGCCTCGGGCGAGGTCGTCGGGTACGCCCAGAGCCGGCCCGGACCGCAGGGAGAGCCGCCCTCGGCCGAGCTCGTCGTACTGCCGGGTGCACGCCGCCGAGGGGTGGGCTCGATGCTGCTTCGCGAGCTTCCTCCGGGCGTGCGGATCTGGAGCCACGCGGACTCTGGGGCGGCGGTCGCGTTCGCCCGGGCCCTGCGGCTCGTCGCGGTCCGCTCCCTCCACGTCATGGGGCGCGCCCTGACCTCCGGGGCGCCCTGGCCCCGGGCGGTGGTCCCGGAGGCGTATGCCGTTCGCACCTTCCAGCGCGCTCGCGACGAGGACGAGTGGCTGCGGATCAACGCCGCGGCCTTCGCGGGGCATCCGGAGCAGGGGTCCCTGACGCGAGCCGACCTCGAGCAGCGCATGGCACAGCCGTGGTTCGACCCGGAAGGCTTCATCCTCGTCGTCGAGAGGGCCGACCCCGACCGGGTCGTCGCGTTCCACTGGACCAAGGTCGACCCGCCGCAGGGCTCGGTCGGCGAGGTCTACGTCGTCGGCGTCTCACCGGACCACCAGGGCGAGGGCCTCGGCCGGGCCGTGACGATCCTCGGCCTCGACCTTCTCAGGTCACGCGGCCTGCGGGATGTCATCCTCTATGTCGACGAGGAGAACGTCCCTGCCGTGCGGACGTACCGCGCTCTCGGGTTCGAGAGCCTGGAGGTCCACCGGCAGTACACCGCAGGAGGACCAGATGCCTGAGCCACAGCACCGGCCGCCGCGGCGCCCTGCGTTCTTCAGCCCGGCCGCCCTGGAGGCCCACGGCGGCGCCTACGACCCGAGCGAGATGCTCCAGGTCGCCCACGAGACGGCCGCCGTGCTCGTCCACGCCGGGCGCGCCGCGGCCGACCCGGAGCTGACCGAGCGGCTCGTGGGCCTCGTCGACGAGATCGGGCTGGCCGCGGTGGCGGACCTGTGGTCGGAGCGCCCGGCGCGGAGCCTGCCCGGTGCGCTCTGGAGGCTCTACGTCCTCCACGAGTGGGTGCGCCGGGCACCCGAGGAGGCCAGCCGTGAGTACGCCGCGGGCATCCGCTTCACCGGCCCCAGCCACGCCGTGGCCGGGGCGGCCGAGCCCCCCGGGCCCGACGAGCTCGGGCGGGTCACGGACGAGATCCTGCGGGGAGTCTTCACGGGCGACCTCGCCGTCGCGCTCGAGCGCGCGAGCGCGTTCTGCAGCGTGGTGTCGGCCGGGCGGGCCGACACGGGCGAAGGCGGAGACGCGGCGGAGCGGGCCGCGTCGGTGCTCGCGATGAGCCACGACCTGGCCGCGTGCGCGCGGCTGTGGCGCGCCGGGGAACTGCGCTGAGCGGCATACCGGGCTTGGGTGAAGGGGCACTGCGCGCCTATTCTTGACCCCGCGTCGGGTCGCGGTAGCCCCGGGTCCCAAATTCAGCCGCTCCGAGCGGCCCAGTGCCGAGAGGCGCTCCCGGCCCGACGCACCAACGCCGGCGTGAGGCGGCAGAGCCGTCCGGCTCCTGGGCCGGCCTCTCGCTACTCGGTGGGCTCGAGGGCCTCGTGCGCGGAGACGGCGCTGAAGGACGCGGTCGCCTCGCAGAGCAGGGCGTGGGTCCTCAGGTCCGTCTCGGCGCTGTACCGCGCCCGGCGGGCCGGTGTCCGGAAGCCACAGACGAGGC